>RXIL01000148.1 GCA_004212085.1 Candidatus Methanolliviera hydrocarbonicum | reverse complement strand
CCAGATTACACAGATTAGATTATCCTTGCTAAATCAGTGTAATCATTTTTAAGAATCTGCGTAATCAGAGGGCTCTGGGGGTTTTTCAGAGCTCTCTTCATAAAACTTTTGACATTATCATTTCATTTATTCTAGTGGTAAGTATTGGCAGCTATTTATTAACTGCATTTCAAGAAAATTCGTAGATATTGCTGGGATTAAGGTGAAGCTCTCACAAGCACTGAAACCTTGATGCCTTTGAGGATTTGCTGCAGAAAGAATTTCAACGACATCCCCCAGCCCTTCCAGTGCAGGTAAAACATAATCAACAGGTGATTATTGAGAACTATTTCAGGTAATCCGATTGAAGGGAATTTTGCTCTAACATTTGTCTTGAAATGGTAACGGTTAGTGACCCAGCTGCACCCGGTGCTACCTGATACCTCTGGAAATAAATGGTCAGATTGTAACTGTCAAAATTAAAGTTTTGGAAGTTTTTAGAAAGAGGTGCCGTACCCTGGTTTACCATTTCTTTTAGATTCTCATCTTCTTTCCACCCTCTGGATTGAAGTTGGCTCTTAATATCCTGAGCTGAGATTTGGGATATTTTCTTCAACGCCTCCTGAGCAGAATCAAAGAAATCCTTAATCTCTATCTTTTTCTTTTGAAGCATATGGTAATTGAAGGCATGGATTTCCTCATTGCCATGAGCTCCACCACTGAAATAGTATATCTTTATCACCAGACTTAAATAGGTATTGTTAAGTTGAGCTGAGTTCCAGGAGGCAAGAAAGGTAAAAGGCTCTTCAGGATACTGAGGCACTGGCTTNCCGGCAGGTATCGTATCTAGCCTGGCCTTCCAGTTGTCCATAGACTCCTCTTTGAAACTATTAATCTTGCCAGAAATTAGAGTGGCAATTTCCTGGTTGAAATCCTTGCCCGCTGTCCGAAATTGTGGATATTCGGCGTAGATAGAGAAAAAGCTATCTGATTCTCGAACAGACTGAATGTTCACCGGTAAGGAGATAGGGGATGATGTAGTTATTCGCTCGAAAACACCACATCCATCTTCATTTAATAGATTAACAGTTACACTTATTATCATACCTTTAGGATCGGCTTGAAACAATGTAAATAAACCGGGGTCACTTACGTCGTTATAAAACGGCCAGTATATAGAGAATGTATCTCTATTCCAGGGTGTTAGATACATTTTGACCTTGTTAGGTCCTATAGTTAAAACAAGACCTCCATTTTTCTCAGTAATATTGATTTGGCCGTAAACGGCGTTCCGGTAATCACCAACGTACTTTTCCAAGGGCATAGCCGGTAAAGGATCTTCGGGAGGAACCGGGAGTTCGGCCTCCGCCTTTTTCATTACCTCCTTCATCTTAACGAGCATTTCCGTGCTCCAATCCACATCCGGATTGCCCAAATACATATCAAAGAAGCGGAACGCCAGGGCCTCGGGCAGATTAGAGTCTATTAAATTGGAAAGAACGACTATGCCGACCTTTGCCTCAGGTACTATTGCTACCATCGTTTTACACCCTGTCGTGCCGCCATTGTGCCAGACAATCGGATAAGGAACGTTTTCTCTATAAACCCATGCCTGAGCATAGTATTCTTTTCTTCCGGCAGATAACATGGCAATAGTTTTCGGTGTATGCATAAAATTCATGTTTTCTTCTGTAACTAAAGGCTTCCCATCAAATACACCGTTATTGACCTGAAACTTCAGCCACTTTGCCATATCGGTTATATTCGAATTGATACCCCCTGCCGGCCCATATACATATGTCCAGTGTAAGTATGGCCAGTCCTTGGAAAGAGTAATGATTTTCCCCCNAAACCTATGGTGCAAAGAAGTTACGTCTTTCGCCTCTTGAAATGATTTCATATCCATAGTGGAACCAGACATGCTAAGTGGTTCAAAAATACGTTCTTTAACATTTTCCTCCCAGCTTTTCCCTGTATGTTTTTCTATGAGTTCGGCAGCTACGAGGAAAAGGTTGTTTTGGTAAGCGAATTCAGAACGAAAGCTGCTGGTAGGTTTTGCGTAACGAATTGCATATCTGATATAATCTCTGTCAAAGCCGAGCATTACCAGTGCATCTATGGCATGAGATGGCATCCCGCTTCGTTGAGCCATCAGGTCCTCTATTATGAACTCCCTGGTAACCCAGGGATCGTACATTTCAAAATCCGGTAGGTATTCAATGACAGGATCTTTCCATCCTATTTTGCCCTCTTCCACTAACATGGCTACCAATGCCGCTGTAAACGCCTTGGATGTCGAACCGATCTGAAAGATAGTATCTGTGGTAACCGGATCATTTCCCTTGTGTGTCTTAACACCGAAGGCCTTGGTATAGACGATATCATCTCCTTGTACAATTGTCACAGCCATACCTGGTGTTTCCCAGTCACGCATGCTTTTTTCCGCATATTGTTCAAAATTTGCCAATATTGCTCCAAGTTCCTTGTCGCTTGCAAGCTTAGATTCACCTTGAGCACCGAGAGACGAGAAGAAAGAAATCAGACATATGATTATTAGGACATTTTTCCAACGCATAACATACCTCCTTTTCAATAAATTATACCCTAAAATAAACATGCTTAAGGGTTTATTTAAACACTTGTTCGAATCCTGATAAAGAGCTGTTCTTAGTATTTTTTGCCTCCTTTTCAGGCTGCCCCTTAAACTCTGACGATACTTGTTTCTCATTCTAAGACGTCTAGCTCAAGCCCAGCTATGACTGAGAAGGTAGTGAGAGGACCTTCCGCAGAGGCACTGATGATACCCTCTCCACGTGCAAGGAGTGGGACATCCCGGGGACATTCTCCCTGAGCACTTTCCTTTGCTACTTTACTATTCAGACCAAACGGTACTTTGAGCTCTCAGCGCGCAACCCGTAACGGCGGGATCACACTGAGGAGGGCAAGAGACAAGGTTTGACACCGCTGAGTCCGCAAGTTCTCATTGTCGATCGAAGAAACCGAGGAAATCATACAGTGCCTGTGGATCCGCACCTCCTACCAGGATGTCTCCGTTGGAAACCGCCTCGTGCGGGTCAAGCTTCCCTAGAACCACGTTCTTCCACACCAGGGATTCAGTGGTAACCATGAAGGCTGTGTCCTCTGCGATTCGTGGTTGGACCTCCAATACGCCGCGGCGAAGATGCATGGCATAGCTATCAGGCTGTGTGGTACCGCAAAGATCGGTCAAGTGAAGGCCGACAAGGATGTCCTCATCTAGACATGCGGACGCGTTGAGCGATACCGCCTGGATTCCGAACAGGGTATCCATCGGCATGTACCGCACGAGATTGTCGTCAATTCGGTCGAACCCAACCATCCCAATCGCGATCTGACTCGTCTCTTCGAGGTACTCGGACAGGAGGTAGTTGCGGGATTGGGCGTTGTATGTTGTTTCAGCCAGCGATAGCATCGCTGCGTGCCTTATGTCGAATGCCCCGACGTGCTCCGGATCGAGCACGAGCACGTAGTCCGCGAGCTTGAGAGCCCATGCCACATTCCCCTCGTCCAGCACCTCCTGAGCTTTGGTTGCTAGATGGGTGACCCCTCCAACCAACTCGGCCATGTTCTGGGCCTGCTCAGTGAGGGACATCGGGAACATGTCTCTACATTCGCCGGTGAACCAGCCAAGGTATTGCAAGAAGACCTGGAAGATATCCCGATCAATTTGACCGAAGTACTCCTGCAGATAGGGGTTGTCAGCGAGGTGAGGAGGGAGTTCGATGATTTCGATGATCTTGTCCGCCGTCAATCCCTGGTTCATGTAGCGCACCGTCTGGTCATGGATGTACTGGAGGCCGTCGCGGTAGTCGGTGAGGATGCGGCTGATGTTTTCGGCACCGACGATGGGTTGACCTCCGTGAATCAGTACCAAGTACTCGGCGTTAAGACTCCGCATCTTGTCGATGCTCTCCAGGTAGTCAAGTGGATTCCGGAACGACGCACCCCGTAAGGTTGTGATCGCCGGGAACGACTTGTAGAAGTCCCCGATCTCAACCAGGACCTTCGTCTTCGGCAACCAGACGTAGATGATGTCGGAAGTCTCGCCGGGCGCGTGAGTCAGAACGAGGTCCACGCCGGAGATCGTGATCTCCAACTCATTCTCAACCATGATCGTAGGCGGCAGATACCCCGAGGGCCCCTTGACTGAGAAGGGGAAGATCCCGCCATTCACGAAGTAACCTGGACTGCCTTGTTGCATCAAACCCATGTATCGGACGGCCCGCGTGGCCTTGATCGGGAAGATGAGGCTGTACACAGCCCCGGGCGGGCTGAACAAGTTCTCAGCCAGCGTCTCGTGCGCGATAATCTCTGGGGAGTTATCACCGGCAAAGACGGTCGCCCCGTGGATATGGCAGTCGTGGTAGTGCGTGTAGATAATGGCCTTCACCGGTTTCCTGTCGAAGATGTCGTCGAGTTGCTCGTTGTAGGCATCTCTTACGTCCGCCGCCGCCGCTACGCTCTCCGCCGGGTCGATCACGATCAGCCCATCGACTCCTTCGATCAAGACCGGATTGGATCGAGCATACCCCACGGCAACGTACACTCCTTCAACGACTTCGTAGACTGCCTGCTCAAAGTCGGCTGATAGGGAGAAGAGGAAGGGATTAGCCGGTACAGTCGGAGGATCGAAACCGAATGCCGGGGACAAACAGCACGCCGAGGCCAAGATCACCACTGCAAAAAGTGTGGTAAGAATTGTAGTACCTGTATCTATACATCTTCTCCAACGCATAGCAAACCTCCTAGAACGGTCTAATATTATATATAATTGTATGTAGCGCCATTCTGCATCAGGTAATAGTTTAGCTTCCCTAAAAAACTGAGTATAGTCTACACACATTAAAGATTCTGTCAATTCCAGCGCTAATCCAAGTAAATTCTTATATTGCCTACCTCTTACCAAATTCTGCAGCCAATTTTCCCTCAAGAGTGAACCCTCTTCTTTCCCTGGTGCCTTCCTGGTAGGATTTTCTAAATACTCTCCATTAAAAAACCTACAGGAGAAGAAAAGGGAGTTGACAAAAATATTTCTTGATATAATATTATTGTAAGAAAACTTGAGAGGAAAAACTATGAGCAAAAATAACAAAGAAACTATGCGTAAGATTTTAAGGAAAATAGGACCCTTTCTCAAGGGTTCAGTCTCTACTATCTATAAAAAGTGTGGTAAGAATTGTAGTACCTGCAGGGAAAAAGGAGGACATCCTGCTACCTATTTTTGCTACAGAAGAGAAGGAAAAACTCTGGTAGTTCATATTCCTTCCTCTAAGGTAGATTTAACTAAAGAGTATCATGCAAAATACAAAAAATTAGAGAGAATAATAGAGGATATAACTCAGGATACTCTGAAGAAAATCAAGAAAGGCAAATAAGTTTGACTAACACCCTTTTGCAGAAAAAAAGGATAGAGGGACTACGCTGCCCTTATAAAGATGCCTGTCCTTACCTTAATTTTGAACCAGCAGCAAAGGTTCTAGCCCAAAGGGATTATCTAAACAGAAGAGTGGATGAGATGGAGAAAATAATGGATTTAGCAAGGAAAAAAATAGAGCAGTTGCGGGAAGAGAATAAAGTCCTTAGGAAGGAGAAAGAATCTCTTAAGGAAGAGTTAAATCAGGCCCACCGCAAGAGGCTTAAACTTAATTTGAAGGATGAGGAAAAACCCAAAAAGAAAAGAGGCTCTCCCTTTGGCCATCGAGGCAGCTCTCGGAAAAGACCAAAAAGAATTGATGAGTATGTTGATATTTATCCTGCTAAGTGCGATAGATGTGGAACAAAGGATATTACAATTTATGAGAGCTCCTTTGAAGAACATATAATAGAGGATGTTCAGGTGAGGGTGAAAAATACCTGCTATCGCTCCCACTATGGCTATTGTCAAAGATGCAGGAAGGTAGTTTATCCCAAAGAGGAGGTGGAAATAATACCAAAAAGTCGCATCGGTCCAAATGCCAGAATTATCTTTTCATACCTGCGTTATATTGGCATACCCTTTCGAAAAGTAGCCAAGATATCAAAAGATATCTTTGGCTTAAAGATCACCCACCCCACTCTCTTAGATTTTGATTCTAAATTGGCTGAAAATGGTGAACCTATTTATGAAAAAATAAAAGACAAGGTTTGTTCCTCATCTTCGGTTAATGTGGATGAGACTGGTTGGAGAGTAAATGGAGAAAACTTCTGGCTCTGGAATTTTGTTAACAAATATGTAGCACTTTTTAGGATTGAGAAGAAAAGAGGAAATCAGGTAGTAAAGGATACCCTGGGTGATGAGTATAGCGGAATCCTGAGTTCAGACTTTTACTCAGCTTATAACGATAAGGTTAAAGCGAAGAGCAAGCAAAAATGTCTTGTTCATCTTCTGCGTGAGGTTAAAAAAATAGAAGAGAGAAATGAGTTTAATGAGGATACTCAAGAGGAGCTTCTTTGCCAAAATTTGAAGGGGAAGTTAAAGGACGCTATAAGAGTCTGGAATGAATTTCACCAGGAAGAAAAGAGTATTGAAGATCTGAAGGCAGTTAAAGAAGTCACCGCTCAAAAGCTTATAGAAGTTATCTCATCCCCAACAGAAAATAAGGATATTCAAAGACTCAAAAAAAGACTCTTCAAA
>RXIL01000004.1 GCA_004212085.1 Candidatus Methanolliviera hydrocarbonicum | reverse complement strand
GAGCCTTACCCCATATCTCTTCTTCTTCGTCGCCTCATATAATTTATTTGAGAGGCGCGCACAGAACGGCTCTGCAAAACCCATATGAACGACGAAGTCATCGAAGAATGTGTTCGTTCTGTATTTTGTCCTGTCATAGATTTGATCCGGTATGACGATATCCAGTGGTTTTATCTCCTCTTTGAGACTTCCTACTGCGCATACGCCTATTATATTCTTCACGCCTAGTTTTTTTAGAGCGAATATGTTTGCCCTGTAATTGACCTTCGTCGGAGAATAAAGATGTCCCCTGCCATGCCTCGAGACAAAAGCGACTTCTCTCTCTCCCAATCTCCCAATTATAATATTATCGGAAGGCCTGCCGAATGGTGTATCGATATTTAGCTCTCTTGTATCTTCAAAGCTGCTCGGATCATATATTCCACTTCCCCCAATGATTCCAATTTCAGTCATTGTTCACCTCCAGTTCATATTTTCCCCCTTTCACCGTGAGTATCCTTCTATCGACCATCTCGGCTAAAACCTCTCCCAATCTATTTGGTTGAACGATCTCGAATGATATTGGGTCTATCTGGTAGTGATCTCTAAGCCCCCCCCTTATCTCTTCTATGCTCCACCTCTTTTCTTTCTCTCTCATCATCCTCGATGTGATATCGATCATATCCTCGATGAAAGTCCATGGGTAGACTATCCACGCCCATTCATCCAAATATTCTCCACAATAGTCTGTTTTAGCTTTGGATGTGTATAAAAACTGCAAAACAGCTGTTTTAATCTCTTTAGGTTCTTTTGCCAAGAGGTGCTCTTTTGCACCCTCGATGCTCTTCCCTGTATCGGTTATATCATCGACGACGAGAATACTCTTCCCCTTAACTGCGTTTTCATCGATTATGTATTTAACCTTTGCATCANCTCCTGCTATCGCCGCTCCGACGTAATGTTCCATCTTCAGACTTACCAGGTCGTTGAGAGCCAAAAAGTCACATAAAACTCTTCCTGCGAACCATCCTCCCCGCGCGAGCGCTACAATGATATCGGGTTTGAATTTGGACTCTTTTACCTTTTTAGAGAGGATGCGGCAGAGGTTGTATATGTAATTCCAATCCGTCAAGACGCACTTAAANTTCGTCGAAGGCATTTTTAGACCACCTTTCCANCCGAGCAAGTTTGGAGATACCCTCCTCATTAAAAAAGATATTGTAAACTTTAGAATGTCCCTCCAATAAAATTANCGGTGATCTGACAAAGATCGTTGGAATTGGAAACGGCAGGCACGAACGAGAGCCATTGTGGTACAGGTAAGAGCGAAGAAGTTGGTTGGTAAGGCAAGGANATATTGTTGTGCGGTCTTTTTTTATAAGAGCACCTACTCTAATACGCCTTTAAAATAACCCATAGACTTATCATACACCCCAATCTCAAATTCACTGAACGTGGGTTCTTTGCCCCTCTCCAATGAGATCTCATCCAGATCTATCTCAACAGATGAAATCTCTTCTTTATCCTCGCTTTCGTGTACGATTCTACCAGAAGGAGATATAACCAAGCTTTTTCCTAGGTATATCTCATTTCCAATATCCCCCCATCTATTCACACCTACCATAAAGAGTTGATTATCGACGGCTCTTCCCCTCAACCGTGTCTTCCAGAGATAATCTGCTTCTTCTGGGCTGCTTGCCGGAGCAAATATTACAGAAGCGCCCTTGAGCGCAATTATCCTCGAAAGCTCTGGAAAAGCGATCTCGAAGCATACCAGTATACCAAAGGCAACACCCCCGATCTTAAATACCGGAAATTTATTACCAGCTTGCACAAACGGCTTCTCCATCGGGTGTATAACTACTCTTCTGTATGTGCCAATCACATCTTCATTGTGAATTACATAAGTCGTATTATAAAACCTGTTCTTCATGATGGGGTGTTTTTCGATTAAGGGAAGGATGACTGTCTTTCCGGTATTTTTAACCGTATCTACAATTTTTTCTCTCTCATCGCTGACCCTGTTTAAATACTGTAATATATCGACACTGATTCTGCCCAGTGCAAAACACTCTGGAAAGCATGTTACCCCCTCATCCAACCCCTGCAATACCTCTTCAAGCCTTCCTATATCTGTTGGGTCGTAGTTTATCTGTGCGATGTTTATCCTCATCCTTCACCCCCAAGACAATGGTTGACCCTTGTCACCTCATCGAGATACGCCCACATCGCGTTCGTTCCGTACTCCTCGTTCAAATACCGATAGTTAGAGCCCCTATCCTCGAGCTCAACATTCTCAATCTCCTCGTTTTTGAAGTGTTCCTCTGCGATCTTTTTCATCAGAAGATGAATACCAGATCCAGACTGAGCAGCATCCTTTGGTCTGTATGCGATATAATCCGGGACCCCAAACAAAGATGCCACATTTCTGTGAACCCATTTCCTGACAGGATCATTCTTATCCTTTATCTTAAGTTCCGGGGAGATTCTCATCGCACACCTTACAACATTTCCGTCCAGATAAGGAACCCTCAATTCAACGGAATGCGCCATGGTGACCTTATCTTCCCTCTCAAGTGTATCATCATACAATAGATCGATATCTCGCCAAAGATCGTTATGAAGTTTCAAAAATCCTTCTTTACTTAAAACATCCTTGTACCATGAATAACCAGCGAACAACTCATCTGCACCCTGACCTGTGAACATCACCTTCACTCCATCTTCTGATGCTGCTTTTGCCGCAAGATACATCGGAACTGCAACCTCCACTTGGAGAAGACCATTTATCTCAATGGATTTTATGATCTCTGGAAGTATCGACTCCACCTTTCGTTCATTGATATAGATCGTACGCAGGCTAAGCCCCAAATCTTTGGCCACCCTCTCTGCATTCTTCACATCATCGGAATTTTCTTCTCCAACGCAATAGCACCTAAGATCCCACCCCGCGTCGGATATGATCTTTGCGATCAATACTGAGTCCACACCGCCAGAGAAGATCATCCCAATCTTATCCACATTTAATCCTCTTAGCATCTTCTCCATCGCATCGGCCAAGGCATCCCCATATAGGGTGGTGGCTTCATCAGGATCGGTAATATCAATCTGTAGCCTTTCTATCTTCGCACCATGCTCTATCGATATGCCTCTCTCGTTTATGCAAAGTATGTTTCCCGGCAATACCCTTTTAATTTCATCTCCGATATCCCAAAGACCCTTCTTCTCAGAGCAGAAAAATACCGTTTTGCCCTCCTCGACATAATATATCGGCTTTACACCGATTGGGTCTCTTGCAATCACAACATCTCTCCCGTCTGTGACCACAAAGACGTACATGCCGTTTAACATCTCTACAACATCTTGTGTTGTTTTAAGAAGGTCTCCATTATACATTTCTTCTATCAAACGGAGAAGAACCTCGCTATCACTGATTTCATCTTTTAGCGCGTGTTTATCGCGCAATAACCCTTGTAATTCTTGATAGTTGTATATTTCACCGTTGCAAACCAACGATATAGACCCGTCGCACGATATAAACGGTTGTACCGAATCTTCCCCCCCAACTATGCTCAATCTAGAATGTCCAATACATATTCTTGTACTTTTGCCACTCTTCAANTCTTCTANCCTAACTCCTTTAAAAATCTCTCCATCGGTATATATCCCACATGCATCAGGTCCCCTATGTTTCGTTTTTTGAAGCATATCCACAACCACAGTTGTTGGCTTCTCTTGAACTGAGAAGTACCCGCATATCGAACACATTTTAACCAAACGTCCCTAATATTTATCCTCTTATATAAACACTACGGTTGACCGCTCGGTGATATAGCAACCAAATATATATCTCTATAGTAATTTCATACTTTATTTAACCTAAGTATGCATAGGTTTCTCATAATATCTTCTTGGGCTCTAATACTTCATCTTATCGAAAAATCGGTAAATGCCTTAGAGTTATCTCATCCCTGTATTTTTTTGGTGATTAGTATTGCATAATTATTACCTCGTTTTAGGATGAGTCTTAAAATTAGTTAATTAAGATTCAGTTATGAATTAGAGACTTGTTTCTGTTTTCAATATAATTTAATACAATTATTGTCACTCTGGTTAAAAAAATAACAATCATCTATTTTATTTTAACCATTTTTGCATTTTTGTGTTTTTCATAATTTGGCATTATAATCTTAACTTTGAATCAATAATTATTATAATATTTTTTTTAATGTGTNCTAATTCGTGCACAACCGCATAATTTATACTATCGACGAATCTAAACGGTCTGTGGATATATTAATCTTTTCTGCGATGGCGCAATATAGAGGTCTGAGTCCAAGATGGGAAAAGCTTGGTATCACCACGGCGCATCCAGGAATCGTCTTAAGCATTTTTTAACATATCAATCTAATTTAGCATCCTTGATCTATTGGGCAATTTGGGGCGAACGAAGTTAGGCCTCATACACCATGTTACACGTTCCTAACCGCGGCTACTAATCCTCTACCTCACTAAACATCTAACAACATAACTTTCTACGGCAGCTTTCAAATATTCAAATTCCTCATCTGAGTAGGACGCCTTACTCAGAAATTTTGGATTTAAGGTCTTTGATGGAATAAATTTCTGTAGGACATATAAGTTGGCTCCCTTTATTAATTTTCCTATCTCAATAATATCTTCTTCGCTGAGCTGAGATTTTATGACGGTTGTACGGAACTCATAGTCCAATCCCGAGTTCATAACTAATTCTATGCTTTTTTTAATTTTATTTGGATTAATATTAGAACAGGTAATTTCTTGGTATTTTTCTAAGGGGGCTTTCACATCCATAGCCAAATAATCTACTATTTTCAGTCTGATTATTTTTTCGATTACTTCTGGACGACTTCCATTCGAATCTAATTTAGCTAAATAGCCCATATCCTTAATCTTTTTGAGAAATTCAAGCAAGCCTTGTTGTAGTGTAGGCTCCCCCCCAGTTATCTCTACAGCATCAAGTTTTCCTTTACGTTTTTCCAAAAATGAAAAGACATCATCTTCGCTTGTAATGTTTTGGGAATTTTGGGAAACGTTGGGGTCGATAAGTTCGGGATTGTGGCAATAAGGGCACCTAAAATTGCATCCTTGAGTAAAAACAATGGCGCATATCTTGCCAGGATAATCAATTAATGAAAACTTTTGAAAACCGCCAATGATCATCTTTCATACCTTAATGTTTTTCCTCAATTTAAACTCCTCTCTTTTCCCGTTGTTCCATTGTTTTACGGGCCTAAGATATCCAACCACCCGTGAATATACCTCAGTTTCCTCACCGCACTTTGGACAGGTATAATGTTCTCCAATGATGTAACCATGAGAGGGGCAAATACTGAAAGTTGGTGTAAAGGTAAAGTAGGGCAAGTGATAGTTCTCAAAAGTTCTCCTTATCAAAACCTTGATGACATTGGGATCTTTAACGCTTTCACCTGCAAATGTATGAAAGACTGTACCCCCTGTATACTTTGTTTGAATCTCGTCCTGTAAGTCTAACGCTTCAAAGAGATCATCGGTGTAATTTACAGGCAGTTGAGTGGAATTTGTGTAAAACGGTTCAGCCCCTTCTCTATATTCTTCCTCATTTGCACAAATTATCTGGGGATATTTTTCTTTATCTATCTTTGCCAACNGATAAGANGTTCCTTCTGCCGGCGTNGCTTCAAGATTATAATTATTTCCGGTCTCTTCTTGGAATNTTATCATCTTATCCCTCATAAAATCTAGAACNCTNAATGNGAANGCTTTAGAGCCATCTGAGNCGATATTTTCTCCGAATAGATTTAAGCAAGCCTCATTCATCCCTATCAAACCAATTGTTGAAAAATGGTTCTTCCAATATTTNTTAAATCGCTCTTTTANATCTCTCAAATAAAATTTTCCATAGGGATAAAGGTCTTTCTCTGTAAACTTTTCTAAAATTTTCCTTTTTATCTCTAAACTTTCTTTTGCCAGAACCATCAGTTTCTCTAAACGTTCTATAAACTCATCTTCGTCTCTCGATAAAAAACCAAGTCTAGGCATATCAATAGTAACTACACCAATAGAACCCGTTAAAGGATTAGAACCAAAGAGCCCCCCTCCTCTCCTTTCTAAGGATCTATTATCTATTCTCAATCGGCAACACATAGACCTTGTATCTTCTGGCTTCATATCAGAATTTATAAAATTGGAGAAGTAAGGTATCCCATATTTAGCTGTCATCTCCCACAATCCCTCCAGATTATGATCATCCCAATCAAAATTCTTGGTTATATTATAAGTGGGGATAGGAAACGTAAATACCCTACCTTTGGCATCGCCCTCCGTCATTACTTCAAAAAAAGCTTTATTTAATAGATCCATCTCGGCTTGAAAATCTTTATAGGTCGTGCTCTGCATCTTGCCATTAATAATAACACCTTGGTCAGCATAGTAACTCGGAACAGTTAAATCTAAGGTAATGTTAGTGAAAGGTGTATTGCCCGTAATAAAAATTTTTCCATTTCTTCTCGCAATTACAGTCTCATTCTCTGTATTGGGACACCAGATAATGCCTTCATACTCAACTTCTTTAATTTTGTTAATATAAGTATTCTTATGCTTGATCACTCTTATGATAAATCTATCTTTCTTAGACAACTCATTATCCGGTTTTCGCACTAAAACCGTTGCCCCATATCCTGC
>RXIL01000063.1 GCA_004212085.1 Candidatus Methanolliviera hydrocarbonicum | reverse complement strand
GTATTCAGGGATCGCTCTAACGCTGGCGAGCTTTTATCAGAATGGCTTGAAGATTACAGAGAGAAGGATGCATGCGTGCTGGCAATCCCGGCCGGAGGAGTACCAGTTGGAGTCGAAATCTCAAAGAGATTAAATTTGCCCCTAGATCTGGCCGTCGTCAGGAAGATCCACATACCATGGAACAGGGAAGCGGGATTCGGTGCCGTGACGTGGGATGGTATCATATTGCTAAACGAGGATCTTGTGAGACATTTAAGATTGAGCAAAAAAGAGATAGACGATTGCATCGCTGAGGAGAGAGAGGAGATCAAGAAGAGAATGAAATTATTTGGATGCGAAGAGTTCCCGGAGATTGTGGATAAAACGGTGATACTCGTCGATGATGGGCTGGCATCAGGATTTACGATCTTGGCGGCGGTTTATTCAGTGAGGAGAAGGAATCCAAAAGAATTGGTCGTTGCAGTTCCGACGTCCTCCCTTGTTGCTATTGGGAGAATAGAGAATCACGCAGATAAGATTGTCTGTCTAAACATCAGAACGGGACCGATATTTGCGGTTGCAGACGCCTATGAGCGATGGTACGATCTCGAAGATGAAGAAGTGCTCAAATTCTTAAGATCTGCCGAATGGGAAGTTTAAAGAACAATTTGTGATAAACGATATCCGAGGATGATAAATTGAAGATTACATCTAAGCGCATCAATTTCAAGACGAGAGGAGAGACGGATATTATAGACATAACAGGTGAAGTTACAAATGCTATAAAAGCGTCAGAAATTAGAAATGGCATTGTAACGATATTTGTTCCTGGCGCCACCGGCGCAGTGACGACGATCGAATACGAGCCGGGATTGCTGAAAGATCTTCCGGCGATGCTCGAGAGAATAGCTCCAAAGGAGATCGAATACGAACACGAAAAACGTTGGCACGATGGAAATGGACACTCTCACGTTAGGGCATCTTTACTTGGGCCGAGCATAACTATTCCGTTTGAAGATGGCAGATTGACCCTGGGAACTTGGCAGCAGATCGTATTTATTGAGTTGGACAATAAGAGCCGCTCGAGGGAGATAGTGCTCCAGATAATGGGAGATGGGGGGGTAAAAAGGATACCATGAATATATCAGATGAGACAATATTCGAGTTGAAAGAAAGAGGATTCATCAGAGGAGACCTTGTCAAACCGGATTATCGTGGGTTTTGTATATCAAACATCGGCCCAACCATCTCAGAATTCCTGGGCATCAAATTTGAAGAGGGCATGTCTCTCCAAGAGATGAAAATTATAAAGAATGCGATGAAGAATCGAGGTATCTCGGATCATTATGACAATATCGTCTTATTATTTATAGACTCGATCAACGATGGGATCCTAAATCATCTCATCGATAATTCACATCTTGGTAAAAGAAAGATGATTAGGGGGATGCTCACATCCACTTTCCCTTCCGTAACTCCGACGTGTCTCGCAAGCATGGTGAGTGGTAAGCCACCGATCTCACACGGTGTTGTAGGTTTCAATTTTCTCATTAAAGGAGAGATTGCGGATGTTTTTGAACTGAGATCGGTTATCAATGGAAAGAAATTATCGGGCGCAGATCATTATCTCAAAGACGTCTTCGACACAGATAGCATATTTGATCTGTGTGGGGAGGAAGAGATCAATACAAAGATGATATTACCGCATCAAATTGCAGAAAGAGAGACCACAAAGATGATTGCCAAGGGGATGACAATCGAGGGGTACCGTGATCTTGATGAAATGTCTCTCATATTGAAGAAGAACGTTGAAGATGGTCTTACGTACGTGTATATACCGATCTTCGATGAGATTATTCACAAATTTGGTACGTCCGACGATAAAATCTATGAGATATCGTTAAATCTTGCCGATAAATTTAGATCAATATTCAAGGTAAAAGAAGAAAAAACACTCCTCTTCATCGTATCAGATCACTATCAGATAGACCTAAACTACAAGAAGGAAGTGCGATTGGACGATGAAGAACTGACTAAAAACTTCGTATATCCGCCAGGTATAAGTGGCGGCAGGGTTGCTTATCTGTATACGGATGAAGCCGAGGAGGTGAAGAGAGAACTGTCAAAATATGATAATATTACCCCTTTGATGGCGAAAGAGGCATTAGAAGAGGGGCTTTTTGGAGATGGCGAAGAGAAGAAGGAATTCAAAGAAAGAATTGGAGACGTTATTGTGATAGCGAAGGGCGATGCACACCTCTATTATCCATATAAAAAAGTGGTGGAGAACAAAGCTTCTCACGGCGCATTAAATAGCGAAGAGATGATGGTGCCTTTCTCCCTCATTGAGCTATGAAATTTCGTGTGAGAGGAAGTAATAGCTTTTAAAGTATTTCCGAATAAGAGGATGAAAAAATGGAAGAGACACACGTCGTCACCTGCTTTCTTGAACGCGATAGCGATAAAAAGATCGCTCTTTTGAGGAGAAGCCAGATGGTCGGGACTTATAAGGGAAGATGGGCCGGGGTAAGCGGCTACATCGAGAAAGAGAACACGCCCCTGCAACAAGCATTTGAAGAGATTAGGGAGGAGTTAGGGTTAAACGAAGATGATATACGGTTACTGATGGAAGGTGAACCCTTAATCGTTATCGATGAGAAACTGGGAAAGAGGTGGGTCGTCCATTCCTTTCGCTTTCGTTTGACAAGACCCAAAAAGATTGAGATCGATTGGGAACATACCGAACTTAAATGGATAAATCCGGAGGAGATGAAGATCTACGAAACGGTGCCACAGCTATATGAGACATGGGAGCGGGTGAAATGAATAATATCACCGAGAGGATCGAGGAGATCAGAATCGATAAACTGCACGGAGCAAGCTGGCTCTCCAGAAGTGCTGTCGAGGTGATGAGACTGGCGGCAAAAGAGAGTAAGGTATCCACCATAGACGGATTTTTGGCAGAATTGACCGAGATTGCCAAATCGTTGATGGCGAGCAGACCCTCTATGGCATCAATAACCAACTGCGTCTCTCGTCTCGTTTATGAGGTTTCCGAGCGATCAAAAGAGGAGAAAGAATTAAGCTTGCTGAGGGATTTCACCGTTGCTAAAGCTGACGAGATCGTGAGGGATTCAAAACGAGCTACGCTCAAAGTTGTCGAGATGGGGGCGGATTTGATTGAAGAAGGAGATAGGATCATGACCTGCAGTTATAGTTCGACGGTATGCCAGACGTTTGAGATGGCCAAGAATAAGAAAAGATCCTTCAAGGTTCTGATCGCCGAGTCGGTCGGCTCTGGCGGAAGGAAATATGGAAAAATCACGGCAGACGAACTTGAAAAGTATGGGATACGAACGGAGATAATATTAGACGACGCAATAAGGGATGACATATCGAGGGTGAACGAGGTCTTGGTCGGCGCCGATAGCATACTGGCCGATGGTTCACTCATTAACGGTGCCCCAACGAACAAGCTCGCATTGGTGGCAAAAGAGAGGAATGTTCCGCTATATTCTATCTGTGAGATGAACAAATTTGATCTTAGGGGTCATCTAGAGCTGGAAGAGGGCTTCGATCTGATCCCATCACGCCTGATAACAGGGATAATAACAGAGGAGGGAATGATAAAACCGAATGAGGTTCTCGATTGTGTAAAAGAGGTGGATAAGTATGTCCGGGTATTTACCAATATAACAGGAGAAGAATAGCTAGAAAATGATGTGCAGGTTGGAGATATATATATTGCAATGTGAGTTAAAATCAGACCATAGTGGGATTGAAACAGTAGTACTAGATCCCTGCTAAATATCCACGCCGGAGGTATCCAGTGTCTCCCTCGCAATTACAATATATCGAACATAGAGAGAACAAATATTTGTAAAACAATAAATACTAGTAATGTAGTATAGTATAATTGTGGAAAAAAACAGATTAATGATTATATTCATAGGTCTATTGCTAATATTACTGGCAAACAGCAAGGAGGTTAATATGGGCAAGAATCTTTATAATGAACTTTTAGCAGAGGAGGAGAGAGTAATTATTCATAAAGGTACAGAGAGACCGTTTAGCGGAAAATATAACAACTTTTTTAAAAATGGAACTTATCACTGTAAGAGATGTGATGCGCCACTTTACCGTTCACAAGATAAGTTTTCATCGACTTGTGGTTGGCCAAGTTTTGATGATGAAATTAAAGAAAAAATCAGAAAGGAAATGGATGTTGATGGGATAAGAACAGAGATACTTTGCGCAAACTGTGGGGCGCATTTGGGCCATATTTTTACGGGAGAAAAACTGACAGAAAAGGATGTAAGGCATTGCGTTAATTCCCTATCTTTGAAATTTGTAGAAGAAACAAATGCTACACAGAATGAAAAAGCCTACTTTGCGGGGGGTTGTTTCTGGGGTGTAGAATATCATTTTGAACGAAAAGAGGGGGTAATATCAGCAATCTCGGGTTATATGGGAGGCACTCAGGAAAACCCTTCCTATCAAGATGTGTGTTATAAAAATACTGGACACCTTGAAGTTGTTGAAGTTACATATAATCCATCTAAAGTAAGTTATGAAACACTGGCTAAACTCTTTTTTGAAATTCATGACCCAGAGCAGGCTAATGGACAGGGTCCAGATATTGGCGAACAATATACCTCTGCTATATTTTATAATAACGATAGTGAGAAAGAGATTGCCGAAAAGTTGATAGAGATACTTGAAACTAAAGGTTATACAGTTGTTACAAGACTAATGCCATCTGATACATTCTGGAGAGCTGAAGAGTACCACCAGGATTATTATAAAAAAAATAAGAGTAGGCCTTACTGTCATGTATACCAAAAAAGATTTTAACTCGCCTTTATCCGAAAACGGGAAAAACACTATTTGTTTTTTTGCATAAACCTCGCCCCCTTCTTAAAATCCGCGGGGGCTGCTTTGTTTTTCCTACGCACCCCCCCTTGTCGTCATTCCTGCGGGTTAAAATCAGACCATAGTGGGATTGAAATTAGGGATAACGTGGCGGGATTTAGAATAACACAGTTATAAAAACATCCTTTACGTCAAAATTCATACAAACTCCGCTGGACCATACCTCTCTCACCAATCACCGCCAAATTTGATACTCTCACCCCCACCAATCTTATTTTTTTATTCTTTTCGCCAACAAATTCTTCCATCAGATCCTTTGATACTTTTTTAAGCGTGTATAGGTCAGAATAAAATGCTTTGATGGTTTTACTCCTTGTATGTACTGCAAAATCCTCGAACTTGACCTTCACCGAGATCGTCCTGAAAAGAAACCCTCTTTCCTTAAGCGCTTCGTAGACCTTCGATGCCAGATCATCGATGTGAGTATTTATTAATTTGGGGTCTTTCGTATCTTTGGCGAAGGTTCTCTCCCTCCCTAAAGATTTTCTCTCCCGCTTCTCTTTGATCTCGCTCTCATCGATTCCGTTCGCAATCAGATGAAGCCTTCTTCCATATCTCCCAAACTTCTTAAAGAGCTCCTGTGTGTCATACTCCGCAAGTTGCCCTATCCGCTCGATCCCCATCTCATTCAATATCTTCTCTGTTTTTGGCCCCACACCAGGGATCTTTCCTACGGGTAAAGGATCTAAAAACTTCTTTACCTTTGCCTCCTCCACGATCGTCAGACCATCGGGTTTTGCAAAATCTGACGCAATCTTGGCTACCATCTTATTGGGAGCCACGCCGATCGAACACGTTAATCCCTCCTTATTCACTGTCTCTTTCTTTATTTTATACGCATATCTTCTCACCTCGTCCCAATCCTTCACCTTTGTGCTGACGTCGAGAAAAGCTTCGTCAATGCTTACCTGCTCAAATTTATCCGCGTATCTCTTCACTATCTCCATTATCTCCTTTGATACCTTTTCGTATAATGCTCTATTAACTGGAAGAAATTTTGCATCCGGACATAGTTCGTATGCCCTTGAGATCGCCATCCCCGAATGAATTCCATATTCCCTCGCCTCGTAGGAGCAGGTACTCACGACCCCCCTTATTTTTCTCCCGCCCTCCTTTTCTTCCGCCTCGATCTCCTTCCCCACTATCACCGGCAACCCCTTCAAATTAGGATCTTCTCTCACTTCAATCGCCGAAAAGAAGCTATCCATATCGAGATGGAGTATTACTCTCATCCTACTTTATCGCCTCTATTATTCTTAAGAATTCTTAAGAAATATTCCATTTTCATCTTTTCTCTTCAAGAGATCTTTTCAAAGATGTGAGAGGATTTATCTCTACAACTATCACCCCATGCTTGGGTGTGAGGAGTGTAAAGTCCATTGATCTCCAGTATCTCCCCCCAGAGACCTCATCATCATGAAATGCTCCCACAGCGACCGTTCCTAATCCTAAGGACTCCACCTGGAGATAAATATTCTCTCCCACGTGTCCAGCCTCCATGTGGACGCATCTTCTCCCCCTCGCCCAATATCTCGCCATTGTCCTCTCGTATTCTCCCGTTATAACTATGGAGATCGGAGCATCTGAGATGAACATCTGTCTAAACGATGCCCTCGCCAATGGAATTCGACGATCCCCACTCAAAACACGCTCTATCTGATGTCCTTTAGGTATATAATGGTAAATACCCGCCTCCATCCCTTTCACACCCCTCTCTCCCACGACGATGTAGAGATCAATCGGGTATGTAGCGCCGGCGGACGGTGCCGCCCTCTTACCCCTCGTTCCTGTGATCCCCTGAGCCGCCCAAAGAATCTGTGAAAGTTGTTTCAATGTCAAAGGCGTGTCGGTAAACCCTCTCTCCGATCTTCTTCCCTTTATAGCCTCTTCAACGGACATCTTT
>RXIL01000097.1 GCA_004212085.1 Candidatus Methanolliviera hydrocarbonicum | reverse complement strand
ACATCGTCTTCCAAGAACGGATGAAAACTTCCGATGGCATTGCTCCCTCCTCCGACGCAGGCGACGATCGAGGATGGAAGACGCCCCTCCTTCTCCAATATTTGATTTCTCATCTCCCTTCCTATGACGGATTGAAGATCTCGAATAATCGTTGGATAGGGATGTGGCCCAACGACGGAGCCTAATAGATAGTATGTATCGTTTGGGTTCGCGGCCCAGTCCCTCATCGCCTCGTTTACAGCATCTTTCAACGTCATTGAACCGGATTTTACAGGATGAACCTCCGCACCCATTAACTCCATCCGAAAGACGTTCATCTTCTGTCTCTCGATGTCCTCCACACCCATGTATATCTCTGTTTTTATATTCAGCAGTGCTCCAGCCATTGCCGTGGCGGTTCCATGCTGTCCGGCTCCTGTTTCAGCAATTATCCTATTTTTTCCCATCTTTTTTGCCAGGAGTGCCTGCCCTATCGTATTATTCAGCTTATGCGCCCCACCATGCACCAGATCCTCTCGCTTCAGATAAATCTTGGCTCCACCGATCTCTCTCGTCAGATTTTTTGCGAGATAGAGGGGTGTTGGTCTGCCACCGAACTCGCATCGATAGTAATCCAGCTCTTTCTTAAAGTCATCATCTTTTTTTACCTTTCTATATGACTCTTCGAGCTCTATCAGTGGCTCCATGAGGACCTCCGGTGCAAATCTCCCTCCAAATTCTCCGAAATATCTCATTTTGAAAAACCTATGGTTTTAGTCGCAAATCTTCGATTTTTGAATCACTTAACATAAAATTCATACCAATTTTTGAGTATATCAAACCCTGATTTCGTGAGGATACTCTCTGGATGGAATTGGAATCCTTCAATATCTTTTTTTCTATGCCTCATCCCCATCACCACCCCATTGCTCGTCGCAGAAACCTCAAAAGATTCCGGAACCTCCGTCACGGCGAGCGAATGATACCTTCCCCCCAAAAAAGGGTTCTCGATACCTTCAAAAGCCCTCTTCCCATCGTGATGAACCGATGTTTTCTTCCCGTGCCTCGGTTCGATCTTCTCGACCTTTCCCCCAAACGCCACACCCATCGCCTGATGCCCGAGACATATACCAAGGATCGGCAGATCGAACTCTCTTATTATTTCGATAGAATTGCCAATATCCCTCTTTCTGTAAGGCGTTCCAGGCCCCGGCGAGATGATGATTGCATCAGGGTCTATATTCTTAAGCTCTCTTACGCTCGTCTCGTTCGAGAATACCCCCACATTCTCGTCGATGATGGAGATGTACTCGACGATGTTCCAGACAAAAGAGTCCTTATTATCTATAAATGCGATCATGTTAACCCCAAAACTGATTTAAGTGGTTCAAGTTTCTTCTCGGTCTCAAGAAACTCCTTCTCTGGAATGGAATCGGCGACGATCCCGGCACCCGCCCTTATTCTTACCTCTCTTCTTCTTTTCCCTGCCGCATTTAATATAGCCGTCCTGATCACGATCGCAAAGTCCGCACTTCCATCAACCGAGAAGTATCCCAAACCTCCTCCATAAGCTCCCCTCTTTGACTTCTCCAATTCGTCGATTATCTCCATAGCCCTTATCTTCGGCGCCCCGCTGAGCGTTCCTGCTGGAAATGAGGATTCCACCGCCTTGAATGCCGATATATCATCCCTCAGTTCCCCTGAAACCTCACTCTCGATATGTTGTACGTGGGAGTAAGGAAGAACATCTAGGTATCCCTCAAGTTTAACGCTTCCCCGCTTTGATACCCTTCTAACATCATTTCTCGCGAGATCTACTAACATGTTGTGTTCTGCAAGCTCTTTTTCATCGTTCAACATCTTTTTTGCGAGAATTTTGTCCTCCTCTTCATCTTTTCCACGGTCTATCGTCCCTGCTATCGGATTGATCAATATCTTTCGCCGAAATATGGAAGACATCGTCTCCGGGCTTGCCCCGATCAAGGTGCTCACATCGTTAAATTCAAGGAAGAACATATATGGACTTGGGTTCAGTCTTCTGAGTTTCAAGTAGATATCGAAAGGATCAGCGTCCGTTTTTATCCTTTCTTCCCTTGAGATAACGACCTGGATCACATCTCCATCAATGACGTGCATCTTCGCTTCTTCAACCATCTCGATGTATTCTTCTCTCTCTGCATCCCGTTCGATCTTTTGAGTTTTTTGAGTTGGAGAGTCCTTCGGTTTGGCATTAAGAGAATTTTGGTCTTTTATAATATCCAATTCTCCCTTCCTCTTCATCTCTTTTAGTCCAATAATTCCACTATCATCCGTTTCGGAAGAAGAGAGAAATAATCGTTCTTCTCTGTTGTCATATATGAAGACCCTGTCATAAAAGCAAAATTGAGCGTAAGTTCCATGTGCATCTCCCCTTCTTCAACCAGGCAGGATATACCGCATCATAATTGAATATGCCGAGCAGACCACCCAGAAATGCTTTCTCCCCGAACGGATTTTTCGTCTCAAATGTCAGATCCTTAAAGATCTCCTCGAGTGCATCGAAGGGATTCTCCTCCCTTATCCTCTCCTCTTCCAATCCAACATCTCTTAGAACTTTAACCTCTGTCCCTTTTTGATCTATCTCGATGACTGCGGCAGGATCACATCCGAGAAACGTAAATCTTGCCTTTCTATCCTTTTTCCCAAGTGATTCGAGTAGAAATGGGCATTCTTCTCCACGAATGGCCACATAAAGGTCATGTGGTCTCACAAATGGGATCTCTTTCAATTTAAATTCCATAGACATGCTCCAATAATGATCTTATCCTCCTTTCATCTTTTATTCCGTTTGTTTCTACCCCAGAAGAGATATCTATGCCAAACGGATCTGCTTTCAAAAATTCTGATACATTTTCCGCATTTATTCCCCCTGCGAGTATGATAGGTCTTTTTGCTTCGTGAATCACCTTCTCACTCACCCTTTGGTCGTGTTTCATGCCCGTTCCTCCGCCTTTCGTGTCAAGCAAGAAGGCATCGGCATCGTATTCTTCCATTGAATTTAAGATCCTATCAGACTCATCGAAAGGATCCTCGACGGATCGTTCCACCTCGAAGACCTTTAATATAAAACCAGAATATTTTTCCCTGATCTTTTCTACATCTTTCGGACCTATATTTCCATGAAATTGGATGCCGTCGGGTGCGATTCCGATTATTTCTATCCACTCTTCATAGCTCTGATCGGTGGATACAGCGATCACGGGAAGCTCTGATTTTTTCACGATCTCTCTAGATGTTTCGAGTGATATTCTCCTCTTTGACCTCGTATTTCCAACGATCATGCCTATCGCATCGATATTATCTCTAAATTTTGAGACAATATTCAATTCCGATTCGTTCTTTATTCCACAAATCTTGATGAATACGATCTTATCTCCTCCAATTTTTTGAGAACGCTTCCTTCATCTATTGCATCTTCGACCATCTCTTTTGCATCCAAGATGTCATCTGCCTTTTTGGCAGTATATAAGGCATAAGAAGAATTTAAAACGATGAAATCCCTAATTGCACCATTATTACCGGAAAAAACATTTAATATAGCCTTTGAACTGGTTTTTCCATCTCCGACCAGGAGATCTTTGAGATTGCATCTTTTAATCCCTGCATCTTCAGGAGATACCTTGTATGATTCTATCCTATCCTTATTAACCTCATACACAAGTGTAGAATCGTGAACTGCGACCTCGTCCAATCCTCCTCCGTGAACGATCAATGCCCTCTTAACTCCCAGCATAGAGGTAGCTCGAGCGACGATCCTGCATAATTCTGGACTATATACTCCGATTAATTGATATTCTGGTTCGGATGGATTTGCCAATGGGCCCAACACGTTGAATATCGTTTCTATCCCAAGCTTTCTTCTCACCGGCATGATCCTCTTCAACGCCGGATGGAATGCGGGGGCGAAGAGGAACGTAAAATTGGTACGCTCGATCATCTCTCTTGCTTCCTCTGGGTTTTCCGAGAAATTTATCCCAAGTTCTCCGATAACGTCCGCACTACCACTCTTGGAAGTTACGGAACGGTTTCCATGTTTCGCCACCTGAGAGAAGCAGGATAATATGATGGCGGAAGCCGTGCTCACGTTTATCGTACCGATCCTATCGCCACCCGTTCCACACGTATCCATCTTCTCCCCATCTATCCTCAATTTTATTGAGTTGTCCCTCATCGCGCGCGCAAATCCAGCGAGTTCTTCTGAGGTGAATCCTTTCGTCTGTAGTGCGGCAAGATATGCGGCGATCTTAACCTCCTTCTCGACTTTGAACCTATTGAATAATTCATAAGCTTCTTCGTAGCTTAGATCCTCTCTTTCGATCAATTTTTTAAGCATTATTCTCTCTCCTTCCCATGACGAAAGATCTGGTAATCTCCTCTGGATCTTTTTCCTCCATAAACGCCGTTCCGACCAAAATTGCATCTGAAACTTTCAGTGCCCTCTCGACATCTTCCAAATTCTTTATCCCGCTCTCACTCACAATCTGGATATCTCTTCTTTTTATCTTTGAGACCATTCTTTCCGTCACCGATACGTCCCCGTTATCCATCTCCAGCTTCTCTATGTCCCGATTGTTTATTCCCAATAGCGTCGTCCTGGCATCCTCCAAGAAGGTGAGGTCTTCGGGATTATGAATCTCGACGAGTGTGTCTAATCCCTCTTCGAGCGCTGTATCTACAAATTCCGTCGTCCTTTCTCCAAGCATCCTTGCAATCAGTAATATCGCGGAAGCACCGAGTTCTGCCGTCTCTTCAATCTCTCTTTTATCCGTTATGAAGTCTTTTCTAAGAACGGGAAGGCTCGATTCATCACATATCTCCTTAAATACCCTGATATCTCCCCCAAAGCGATCTTTTTCTGTTATATACGATATTCCCACCGCTCCAGCCCTTTCATAAGCCCTTAAAATATCTAGTGGATCTCTATCTCTCAATAGGTCTCCTTTTGAAGGTGATCTAACCTTTATCTCCGCTATGACCGGATTGTAGGTAGAAGTTCTGATGCTCTCAGAGAGAAGCACACGATCAGGGTGTATTCCCATATTATAGGTATAAGTATATTTTAGGTATATAATCTTTTCTGTTGTCTTTATCAATTGAGATTTGGGTATGATAGGATAGATAAAGATTTAAAAGGTTATAAGAAGAATACTAAACTTGTGTGGGAGAAGATAAGCAGAAAGTTTGAACGCTACCCATCTCAGATGCAGGTGGCAAAAGCATTCTTAAGGCTTGGCATCTCTGTCAGGAATAAAACGGCGTATTGTAACAAGATAGAGCTCGTTCCGACGAAGATAGCAGAGGCATTGGATGTAGATAGAAAGGTGGTCGTCTCCGCGATTGAGAAGATAGAGGAAGATGAAGAACTGAGTGACGTGTATCGTTCCATAAGACCCGTTGCCGAGATGAGTGAGGTCTCGAGGATCCTCGGTTATCCAGTTATAGAAGTCTTTGCAGAGAGCGTTGAGGTAGGAATAGTTGCTGGAATAACTTCTATCATCTCAAAGAATGGTATATCTATCAGATATATTCTGGCAGAGGATCCAGAATTGAGCGTAGAATCAAAACTAACTATAATAACGAATGAAAAAATCCCAGGAAGGCTGGTTGATGATCTTCTCAAGGTAAAGGGCGTGAAGAAGATCGTGATCTCTTCTTGAGGTTTAAAATCTATAACCTGATCTTCTTATCTCCCAAATTAATCTCTATTCCAGCTTTTTTTGTTACTTCTCCAATTTTTTCTCCGTCTATCTTCTCCAATATATTCTTCTCTTCCTTTTTTGGAGCCACAATTATAAATCCTGCACCCATGTTGAATGTTCTGTACATCTCTTCATAACTTACGCCCCCCAACTCCCTTAAAAATTCGAATATCGGTTGAGGTTTTGGTGGATTATATATATTAAACCCGTAATTTGTTATTCTCTTCAAATTTAGGAGTCCCCCTCCGGTGATGTGTGCCAATCCGTGTATCTCGTGCTCTTTTACCAGCTCAAGAACTTCCATGTATATTCTGGTAGGCTTTATCAGCTCTTCACCTATCCTCACATCTCCTCCCGGCAGAAGATCATCATAATCATAATCAGATGAATCTATGATCTTTCTTGCAAGCGTTAAACCGTTGCTGTGTATCCCACTGCTTCTTATTGCCAGAACAGAATCTCCAAGAGATATCTTCTTTCCATCTATCATCTCCTCCTTCTTTACAACCCCAACGCATGTTCCAGCAAGGTCTATCCCAGTTATAATCTCTGGAAGTGTTGCCGTCTCCCCGCCAACGATGGAGATGTTTGAGATCCTGGCACCATCATTCAGACCTTCTCCTATCTCACCGACCACAACTTCATACTTCTCTTCCATCTCCCCGATGGCCAAATAATCGACAAAGGCGATAGGTTCCGCTCCGATTGCCAGTAGATCGTTTACATTCATCGCGATACAGTCTATCCCAATGGTATCCCATTTTTTAAGTCTGTTCGCCACGAGTATCTTGGTGCCGACGCCGTCGGTAGTCATCGCGAGCGCGAAACCCCCAAAATCTACCAACCCGGAAAAATGCCCGATTTTTCCCAAAGGTCTTCCAAAACCCTTTCTAACCGGCTTTATTCTCGAGATGAGGGACTTAATTAATTCTCCTTCCTTCTCTATATCCACCCCTGCGTCCTTATATAGCATATTTAAGACCTAAAGTCGCTCCAATTCAAATGCTTCATGCAGAGCCCTGACGGCGTCTTCGCCGTATTTTGCCTCTATCACCATAGAGATGTTCGCCTCTGAGGATCCCTGGCTTATCATCATAACGTTTATCTTCCTTTTTGCGAGCGCAGAAAAGACCCTAGCGGCAACGCCAGGCGTCCCCATCATTCCAAGCCCAACGACTGCAATGATGCAGATATCTCTGTTATATTTTATGCTCTCAATCAAATCTTCTCCAAATTCTTCTTCCAAACAGGCCTTCGCGTCTTTTATCTTCTCTTCCTCTATCACCATAGAGATGTTCGCCTCTGAGGATCCCTGGCTTATCATCATAACGTTTATCTTCCTTTTTGCGAGCGCAGAAAAGACCCTAGCGGC
>RXIL01000049.1 GCA_004212085.1 Candidatus Methanolliviera hydrocarbonicum | reverse complement strand
TCTGGATATGGACCTTATCAGTCTGGATATGGACCTTATCAGTCTGGATATGGACCTTATCAGTCTGGATATGGACCTTATCAGTCTGGATATGGACCTTACCCGTATTGATAAAAGTTGATGAAATTTTTTTATTTTTTTATTTTTTCATGAAGATAAGTAGTATCTTCGGTCCTGTTCCGTCGAGAAGACTTGGATTATCGCTGGGTGTAGATATAGTTCCCTATAAAACGTGTTGCTTTGATTGTATCTACTGCCAATTGGGGAGAACAACGGATAAGACCGTTCAGAGGAGGGAATATATCCAGAAAGAGAAGATAATAAAAGATCTAAAAGATTTCTTGGATGACCCTCCTCCATTTGATTACATCACCTTTTCAGGTTCTGGAGAGCCCACGCTAAACGATAATATCGGCAAATTGATCGAAGAGGCAAAGAAGATCTCCGATGTTCCGGTAGTTGTTCTAACCAATGGAGCGTTATTATTCGACGAGAATCTGCAGAAAGAGTTGATGTCCGCAGATATCGTCATTCCATCGATGGATGCAGTGACAGAGGATGTATTTAATGCAATAGATAGACCACATCCGTCTTTGAAGATTGAAAAAATTATAGATGGGTTTACGTCGTTTACAAGAAGATATAGTGGTGAGATCTGGCTCGAGATTATGCTCGTCAAAGGCGTCAACGACAGACCAGAAGATATCGACGAGATGAAAAGAGTATTAGAGACGATCGATGCAGAAAAGATACAGTTGAACACACCGATACGACCGCCGATCGAGGATATTGCAAAGACGGTCGATTGGGAGAAGATGAATGATGTGGCAAAGTATCTCGATGCAGAGGTGATAACAGAATTCGAAGATGACAGAATAAAACTTGTCGGCAAAGAGACCGAAGGCAATATATTAAATTTATTAAGGAGGAGACCTTGTACGACCGATGAGATCTCGGGTGCCTTATCGATGGAGATAAATGAGGTGATAAAATATTTAAATTTGCTGAAGGATAAAAAGATTAAAGTAAGGGTGCTTCAAGGCAAGAATTATTGGGTAATGAAATAAAGAAAAGGAGGATGATCAGAAGTGGCAGAAAAAGAGAGAGATTTTGGAGCAGAACTAAAAGAGGAACAAGATAAGTTAAAAGAGCATATAAAGCACACGATAATGGTGATATCGGGCAAGGGGGGGGTTGGAAAATCTACGGTCTCTGCAAACCTTGCATATGCGTTGAACTCGTTTGGTAAAGATGTTGGGCTGGTGGACGCGGACATACACGGACCAACGATCCCAAAGTTGCTCGGAATGGAAGACGTAAAACTGAATTCCACGCCTGAAGGGAAGATACTTCCAGCTATCGTACCACCAGGATTGAAAGTGATATCCATGGCTTTTTTGGTCCCA
This sequence comes from Candidatus Methanolliviera hydrocarbonicum, assembly GCA_004212085.1. Taxonomy (GTDB): domain Archaea; phylum Halobacteriota; class Methanoliparia; order Methanoliparales; family Methanoliparaceae; genus Methanolliviera; species Methanolliviera hydrocarbonicum. Next base: position 5,823 of record RXIL01000049.1, on the reverse strand, counting down.
GACAGCGACGCACCTATTATATGGAGGGGGCCTATGAAGTACAATGCGATCAAACAGTTTTTGCAGGATGCTCAATGGGGTGATATAGAATATCTCATCGTTGATTTACCACCAGGCACAGGAGACGAATCGATCAGCATTGCCCAACTCACCGGCGCAGATGGTTCGATCATTGTAACAACTCCCCAAAGCGTTGCACTTCTAAATTCGAGAAAGGCAGTTGGGTTTGCACAGAAGATGAACGTTCCAATCATCGGAATTATCGAGAATATGAGCGGGTTTATATGCCCACACTGCGGTGAGCGGGTCGATATATTCGGTGCGGGTGGCGGGGAAAGAACTGCGGAAGAATTTGGTCTGCCATTCTTGGGAAGAATTCCGCTGGACAAAAAGATATGTGACGGTGGAGAAGCGGGAAGACCGATGATCATCGATGGCACCAACTCGAATAACATAGATATTTTTAAGGATCTCGCAGAGAAGGTAATCAAATTTTATGAGTGAGTCATAAATATTCTGAGAATTCCCCCCACAGCTCGATTAAGGCTTTAGATGCCCCACAGTTTTCATCGTACTTCACCACAGGAATACCCGCATTTATTGCCCCTTCCACGCTTCTATCGAAGGGGATTTTTTTTAATATTCCCAACTCATTCTTTTCACAATAGTCTTCTATCTCTTCCGCCATATCCTCATTTAGATCGTATTTATTTATACAGACGAGAGGAGTTATCTCAAAATGTTTTACCAACCCTATGATCCTCTCTAAATCATGTAATCCCGATTTTGTGGGTTCAGTTACGATCAAGGCGATGTTGACACCTGACAGCGATGCGATGACTTGACATCCGATGCCTGCCGCGGCATCTATCATTATCAGACCACGATCATCTCTTTCGGCAATTGTTCTGCTCTTACTTCTGATTTCTGCCACTATCTTGCCGGAACTTTCCTCGCCCGCACGAAGTAAGCCGTGAACCATCGGGCCATAATCGGTCTTTGAAGTAAATATATAACCTGAAATCCTATCTCTCATCCAAACGGCATCAGAGGGACATACGAGGTTACAGACACCGCACCCCTCACACAAGATCGGATCTACCTTATAATTCTCTATTGCACCAAATCTGCAGTTATCCACACAGATATCGCATTCGATACACTCTTCTTCTTTGATCTCTGCAGCCCTAGATCCATGATATTCCTCTCTATCCATCAGCTCCGATTTGAATAACAGGTGAAGGTTTGGGGCATCGACATCACAATCTGCAAAGGCTATATCTAACTTATCTTCACGTGCAAGGACGATAAAAGACCCCGTGACAGAGGTCTTTCCTGTTCCTCCCTTTCCGCTGACAATTGCTACTTCCTTCATCTAACCTAAAACCTTCTATTTTTTGTTCGATTTAATATTATTCAAAAGAGAACGATCTTCCCACACCGTTCTGTTGAAAAGTCTCTGGATACGCACTTATTATTTCACCCATCGAATCCGTGCAGTGAGAAGGAGCTAAAAAGGATAAAGATTCTAGTGAATCCAAATCTCTTTTATTGACGGAATGAAACCCCCCCATTATGCCGAAGACGTCTCCTTCTCTCGATACCGATTCGAGGATGGTGGAGATATGTGGGTGCGCGCAACCGGATACGATTAAAAATCCTTTTCTCGTCTTTATCGCCAAAGATTGTTCTTTGATGAATGTGCCGAGAGGACCCGTCGAATAGATATCGCTCACAATAAGGCTAAAAGAGTCCACAAGTATCAAATTTGATCTTTTCTTTATCTCTTTGAGCGTATTAGAAGGAAACACTCTCATACCGTATACATCTACGTCTGGGTTAAGATCAAGAAGATCAAAGAGACCACCGATGTGATCCCAGTGAGCATGGGAGATCACGATCCTTTTGATATTCTTTGGATCTATTCCAAGGTTCTCCATATTTTTAAGCAGTATCTCTCCATCTCCCCCAGTATCAAACAGTAAATTTTCTTCTTCGATGAGACAAGAAAATCCGTGTGCGGCCTTCAAATTGCCTTTATATCCATAATTGTCGTATATGGTTGTGATTGTGAACACGTTTTCCTCCGGCGGATGGTGTCAAGATAGAATACATCAGTTATATAATTGTCGGTTAACCCAATCTTTTATCTCTTCATCTTATTTCGTCCATGATGTATTCGTCCATCGGTCTTCCCCCCAAAAGCATCTCGAACTCGATTGGTGTTAAGATGGGGACATTAAATCTTTGATAATCGTCTATGGCTATTCTCGGACAAGCCGTATTTACGAGGAGATCCACCTTAATCCCGATACCTTCGGGATATATTGTACCCATATAAAGTATATATGCCTCATATCCCCTTTTTAAAGCATTTTTATAGAGTTTTAACGCTATATCTGATCGTTTCTGCCCTATCTTACTGCTTACAAGGATCCCAACCGATCTAAAATCCATCGCCTTTGAGATCACTCCATATCTTCTCCTTATCAACCGCTCCGTCTTCACTTCCTCTATCTCTTTCGAGATCGGATCTACCTTAAGCACTCTCTTCTTGGTGGCAATACCTATCCCGATCGGATGAAAATATCCACTTCCGATGTATATAATCTCCTCTCCATCGTTCTTTGCGGATGAGAAGTTACACCCGAGGACCTGCCCTTCATAAGTGATCCTCGAGTCCCCCTTTCCGATGATACATACAATCCCGTTCTCCTCATAGAAGGCCTTTATTCTCTTCAGGTCTCCGATATGCTGGACGGTTGAGACGAGCGAGATCTTATCCGCATGTATAAACGTCAAAGAAGCTCTCAGCAGATCGTTGAAGTCACATTTCATCCTCGCCTCGACGTATTCCACTCTCTTAACGTCGAATATCTTCGAGTGGCCAAAATGGAATAAGAGATCGACCTCGTTCAATAGATCCATATCCAGGTCGCACGCACCAAAACAAGAATTTCCAGATATTAAAACGAGACTCTTCGTCTCATTCTCTATGTAATCCTTTATATCCGTTGAACGCCTCAAAAGGCCATCGGGAAATTGTAAGCCCACCTTTTTCGCACCAATTTTCTTTATCTTTTTAACAACATCTTCTAAGTCGAGTTTATAGCAACCTGGTTTATGGCAGGAGAAGGATTTCTTATCTTGAATATCATTCATCTGTATTGCTTATCATCTCACCAAGATCGTTCGAGAACTCCTCAATGATCGCTCCGTCGATGTGGGGCATGATGACCAGTCTGAGTGCCCTCGGTCTTCTCGTCATGGATACGCACCACCCATTCTCCCAAAGTTCTTTAAAGACTGTGTCCAACCCTAAAACATTTAGAGCGAGGACGTTCATCTTCGGTTCAACCACTGGATGCACGTCGAACTCTCTCATCCTATCCACGAGTTCGTTCGTCAGATCCAAACATCTGCCAACGATCTTTTTAAGACCCCTTCTGCCTAAGTATTTTAATACTGCATAAACAGCAGCGATCGCTGCCCCGCTTCTCGTTCCGGAGAGCGTATATTGAGATTTTGATGAGAGATATGGCGTATCGACTTCGAGCTCCATCAGATCTTCTTTCCTTCTCACCAAAAGCCCTCCTGCCGGTATGACGCTCAGCCCCATCTTGTGAGGATCGATCGATATTGAAGAGACACCCTCAAGCTCGAAATCGAATGGATATTTTTTTTTCAAGAAGGGTATCACAAAACCGCCAAAAGCGGCATCAATGTGTAAAAATAGATCTTCGTTCAAAGCAAGTTTGGAAAGCTCATCTATGGGGTCTATCTGGCCGAACTCGGTAGTCCCAGCTATTCCAACGATCCCGATTGTGTTCTCATCGATGAGCTCTTCCACCGAATTTATATCCACGGTCAGATCCTCTTTCACCTCTGCCCTCCTTGTTTCCACGCCCAAGATATCTCCGGCCTTCTCGAATGAGAAGTGTCCCATCTCCGAGACCACAAAATTTGGTATTCTCCTCTTCTTAATATTTCTGGCCATTCTTATTGCCTGTAAATTAGATTCGGTTCCTCCGGTGCTTATGCATCCATAGGAGTCTCTCTTGTGTAATAATTCTCCTATGAGCCCGATCGTCTCTTCCTCCAATTTTTTAGTTCCCTTAAAGATACCGGGGTCCCCTGCGTTGGACGCGATGAACATATTATATGCCTTAACGGCGATGGGGTGAGGGATGGTGCACATCGAACTGAATACCCTTCTGTAATCGATATCCATCGATCTTGCTTCTTCCAAGAGCCTTATTACCTCATCTTCGCTCATTCCCTCTTCGTTCATCTATTTTTTTCGTTGCTCCTCGCATATCTAAGCATCATCTGCATCTCTTTTCTTGCCACGGTCTCTCTTGCGGCGGAAACGGCATCTATATTTGAAGAAACACTGCTTATACCGTATTCAACGAGTTTTTCGACCATCTTTGGATCCGATCCTGCCTGCCCACAGATAGACGTCTTCACGCCCGCCTCATTACATTTCTCGATCACGTACTTCATCAGCTTCAAGACCGCCGGATGCATCTCATCAAATATCTCCGAGACGTTCTCGTTATTTCGATCGACGGCGAGCGTATATTGCGTCAGATCGTTCGTTCCAAACGACACAAAATCGATCCCCTCTTCGATGATATCCTCTATGATCAACGCGCTCGCCGGTGTCTCGACCATTATCCCCCACTCCATCTTCTCGATATCCAAGCCGACCTCCCTCATCATCTCCTTTACCACCTTTATCTCGTTTGGGTGTTGTATCAGCGGGAGCATGATGCCCACATTGTCATACCCAAGCTCAAATAATTTCTTGAACGCCTCCATCTCGAGTCTAAAGTGTTCTCTGATCGTCAAATCCCTTCTAATCCCCCTCCACCCGAGCATCGGATTTGCCTCGGTGGGCTCATCTTCTCCGCCAGGCATCGATCTAAACTCGTCCGTTGGGGCATCTATCGTCCTTACCCACACAGATTTTGGATAAAAGGCATCTGCAACCTTCTTTATTCCTTTTAAGAGCTCTTTAACATACTCATCTTCCCTTCCATCTTCTATATACTTCTGGGGATGCATCGGAAGACTGAGAACCAAATGCTCGATTCTGAGGAGACCAACTCCATCTGCTCCCGTTTTTGCGGCTCTCTCTGCCACCTCTGGCATAGATATGTTTACCTTGACCTCCGTCGCCGTTATTGGCTTATAGAGATGGGGTGCGGCATTCTCCCCCTCTTCAACTTCCTTCTTCTCCATCTCTCCCTCATACACCATCCCTTTCTTCCCATCCATCGTGATCATCATGCCATCTCTCAAAACTTTCGTTGCCTCTTTGGTCCCGACGATACATGGTGCCCCAAGTTCCCTCGAAACGATGGCGGCATGACAGGTTAGACCACCCTCATTCGTTACTATTCCGGCTGCCCTCCTCATCGCGGGAACCATATCCGGTGAAGTCATCTTGGCAACCATGATATCTCCCTCTTTAACCTCGTTCATACCATCGAGTTTTTTAACGATCTTGACCCTGCCACTTACAACTCCAGGAGATGCTCCAGTTCCCCTAAGTATCGGTTCTTCTCTCCCCTCGGCTTCTTTCTTCTTGGTTGTCTGATCTTTGACAACTTCACCTTTATTTATCGTCGTTATTGCCCTTGACTGCAGAATATAAATTTTTCCGCCTGTTATTGCCCATTCCACATCTTGGGGAGACTTATAGAGCGCCTCTATCGAATTGCCGTATCTTACCAGATCAATTACCTCTTCTTCGGCTAAAGATGATATATTTCGCTTCTCTTCCGGCACTTTGAAGATCTTCGTATCCCCCGTTTC
>RXIL01000076.1 GCA_004212085.1 Candidatus Methanolliviera hydrocarbonicum | reverse complement strand
TGTCTGACCTATTGTTATCGTTGCCCAAAGAGAAATTGATGAACGAGACGTTAAACTTCTGCTATAAGTGTGGAGAATGCACGAGCATATGCCCCGTATCGGATAGTGGATTTAAGCCACACGACTTCATCGCAAAACTATCTATGGGCTTGGCAAACGAAGCATACGCGTGGAGGTGTCTTACATGCAGGACGTGCATGGAGGTATGCCCACAGGGCGTAGAGATACCAGAGATCGTAAGGGAGTTGCGGGGAGAGAACGTACCCGTGGCGCATAAGGGTATATTCCAGAGTCTCTACCGGCTAGATGCAGAGAACGCTCCCCTAATTAATCGGGAAGAATGGTTAAAGAAGAAGACAAAAGAAGGTAAATACAGTGAAGAGGGAGACACACTCTTCTTCATAGGATGCCTTCCTGTGTGGGATCTCTACTTCGAGGATCTTGGATTCGATGGGGGTGAGATATTCGATTCTGCCCTAATACTTCTGAATAAGGCAGGAATAGTCCCCCATGTAATAAACGATGAACTCTGCTGTGGACACGATGCACGCTGGGCTGGAGACAACGAGACGTTCGAGAGGCTTAAGGAGTTAAACGAGAAGAAATTTAAGGATCTGGGAATAAAGAGGATCATAACGGTCTGCCCAGAGTGTGCAAAGACACTGAAACAGGATTACGACCTTGATATAGAGATCAATCACATCTCTGAATTGCTGGGCGATCTCTCATTTAAGAAGATGGATAAACCCCTGACCTATCAGGACTCCTGCAGGATGGGCAGATACTTAAGGCTCTTCGATGAACCAAGGGAGATCCTTACAAAGATCGGTGATCTTGCAGAGATGGAGAGAAATAGGGAGTTTGCTCTATGTTGCGGCGTGAGCGCGTGGGCATCATGCGATCCATTCTCGAAGAGAATCAGATACGATCGCCTTGACGAGGCAGAGAGAACTGCTAAGGGGGGTTATCTTGTCACTCCTTGCCAGAAATGTCAGATACACTTTAAATGTGCAATTGGCGAGGGAGTGAAGGATTACGATTTGGAAGTGATAGATCTGGTCACTCTTGCGAGAAGACAGATGGAGTGATCGCATGAAGATCATTGGAGGACCCTCTTCTCAACTTTTATCTAAAAGAGTCTCTGATCTGTTGGGTGTTGAACTGGTTCCCGTAGAATACAAGGTCTTTCCGGACGGGGAGAAGTATTGCAGAATTTCAGCTCCCATCGAAGGAGAAGAGGTGATGATCATTCAAAGCACACCGTCCGATTCTGATATCATCTATCTGATGGAGTTGATCGATGCCTGTGAAATAGCGAGAAAAAAGACGGTGGTCATTCCATACTTTGGATATTCGAGGCAAGATAAGATATTTGATATGGGGGAGCCTATAAGTGCAAGGGCGATCGCGAGATCTATAAGAGCAGACCGAGTATATACAGTGAATATCCACGATAAAGATATTCTAAAATTTTTTCCCTCGCCGGCAGAAGATCTGGATGCGATGCCCCTCCTCGTAAAATATATACAAGAGATGGATCTGAAGGATCCTCTATTCATCGCGCCGGATGAAGGATCTTTGGACGCTGTCTCTAACGCTGTCTCAAATGATTTTGATTATGATTTCTTGGAAAAGACGCGAATCTCGGCCGATGATGTTGCCATGAAACCAAAAAAAATTAACGTCAAAGGAAGAAGTGTGGTCATATTGGACGATATGATCTCAACCGGTGGTACGGTTATGGGGGCATCTAAAATGCTCAAAGATGCGGGAGCAATCGATATCTATGCCTTCTGTGTGCATCCCGTTTTGGTGGGATCCACACTCCTAAAATTGTATCAATCTGGGATAAAAGAGGTAATATCGACGGATACGCTTGAGTATATAACGAGCCTGGTCTCGGTTGCCCCTTTAATCGCGGAGAAGTTACGGTAACTTTAATCTTCTTCTGATACATTCAACAAGTTGATAACCCCAAAGAATGAAAAAGCTTAAATCTGACCATATATTGGCAGAGGATAAGTGAACGCCGACGTTGTCCATATACTTAATGCCGTAAGATCTCATCAATCTTACCGGAGAGATGCAATTCCCTTGATAGCGAGCGAAAATGTGATGAGCCCTCTGGCAAGAAACCTCCTCTCATCCGATCTTTCCCATAGATATGCTGAGGGTAAGGTGGGTCAAAGGTTCTATCGGGGCTGTAAGTACATCGATGAGATAGAGGCAAAAACGATAGAACTTGCCAAAGATCTCTTTAAAGCCGAACATGTGAATGTTCAGCCAATATCGGGGGTTAATGCCAACATGGCCACTTTTTTTGCTTTTTCCAAGCCAGGGGATAAAATAATTTCGCTTAAAGTCTCCGATGGTGGGCATATAAGTCACGTAAAATATTCTTCTGCTGGTTTAAGGGGCTTAAAAGTTTATCATCACCCTTTTGACGCCGAGAAGATGAATATAGATGAAGAGATGATGGTCGAAGAGATACTGGAGGTTAAACCGAAGATAGTTCTCTTCGGGGCAAGTCTCTTTTTATTCCCTCATCCGGTCAAAGAGGCAGTGGACGCCGCGAGAGAGATCGGCGCAAAGATCGTCTATGATGGCGCCCACGTTCTTGGTTTGATTGCGGGAGGAAAATTTCAAGATCCATTGAGGGAGGGCGCGGACGTCTTGACGGCATCGACGCACAAAACCTTTCCTGGTCCCCAGGGAGGTGTAATCTTCTGTAAAAAAGAGCTTGCCAGAGAGATAGATTTGGCAGTTTTTCCTGGCACCGTCAGCAATCATCACCTGCACCATCTGGCTGCCTTCGGGATCACGTTGGCGGAGATGAAGGAGTTTGGGCAGGAATACGCCGAACAGGTCATAAAAAATGCCAAGCATCTGGCAAAAGTTTTATATAAGATGGGTTTTAACGCCCTCTGCAAGCGATATGATTTTACCGAGTCGCATCAGATAGTAATAGATGTGGCGGATCTTGGTGGTGGAAGAGAGGTGGCCGTTCGGCTTGAAGATGCTGGCATAATTCTAAATGGTAATTTACTTCCATTAGATAGTGATATGGATGCAGCTAAGCCATCTGGGATAAGAATTGGTACCCAGGAGTTGACTCGCATTGGAATGGGGGAGGAAGAGATGAAAGAGATAGCGGAATTTTTGGAGAGAGTTTTATTAAAAGAGGAGCCACCGGAGAGGGTCAATAAGGATGTGGTGGAGATGAAGAAGAGGTATCAACACGTTCACTATTGCTTTGATACGGGCAGAGCATATGATTTTTCTTGCAATATTTCAAATCTATTATCAAAAGGGGCGTTCATCGATTGCGAATGATAGTATTTGACTTGGATGGTACACTTATAGATGGAGAGGTGATCGACGAGGTCGCCAAGGCCGTTGGTAAGGGAGAAAAGGTATCTGAAATTACGAGAGATGCGATGAAGGGGAAGATAGATTACGACGCGGCTTTGAAGAAGAGAGTTGAGATGTTAAAGGGATTGAAAGAAGAAGAGATGAGGGCGGCTTTTACGAATATCCCCATGATGAAAGGTGCGAGGGAACTCATTTCCGAGGCAAAAAACGCGGGCTATAAGATCGCAATAATAACTGGAAGCTTTAAAGACTCGGCAGAATATTTCGGAGATCTCTTAGGGGCAGATTACGTCATATCCAACGAACTATCCATGAAAGACGGCATTGCCACAGGACGAGTTAAAACCCCGATCGTGGGTAAGTCAAAGAGCCTGGTATTTGAAAGACTGTGTGAGAAGGAAGGGATAGACCCGGAAGATTGCATCGTCATCGGAGACGGTGCAAACGATCTCGAGTTGTTTGAGATAGCTGGTCGATCAATCGCCTTTAATTCTCCGCCCATTCTACATAAGGCCGCGGATATAATCATCAGGGGTAAAGACCTCTCTAAAGCGATCCCTTTTTTAAAAGGGGAACAAAAAGAGATCCTGGATAACCTGATAAGGCGGAAGAAAATATTGGCCATAGAGGTGGAAACCTTTAGACAAAAGAGAGACGAACTGAACTCCGAAACGGGCAAATATGCAAAAAAAAGAGACGAGCTGAATAAAAAAACGAATGAGTTTATAAAGAAGTCAAAAGAGTACAAGCGAGAGAGAGATGCGGGTAACAAAGCATTGAGAGAGTGCAAAAAGAAGAGAAGCGACTTAAATAAGCGGTTAAATCTTATCCACAAAAAGATAGAAGATCTGAAAGCTACGGGAAATATCGGGGGAAAAGATCTAAATCAACTTAAGGTAGAGATAGATAAACTTGGGTTTGAGCAGCAGACCAGAGTTTTGACGATCGAGAAAGAACGAGATCTGGTCAGAAAGATATATGGCATGGAAGAGGAATATAATCAAAAAAAAGGTGAGATAGAGGAAAACGAGGAACTAAGACGCCTTTTAAGAGAAGCCAAAGATCTTAAAGAAAAAAATGCCATTTGCCGCAAGAGTTTATCTAAACATTCAGATTTGGCACAGGAGAGCCACAATAAAATGATGTCTTCCTTTAAAAGGGCAGATAAAANTAGAGCAGAGGCCGATCTGTTGCATAAAAAGTTTATGCAGTCACAAAAAGATGCAGATTTCTATCATCATAAATTTATAAACACCGATAGAGACTTAAGAGATCTCGAAAATATTTTAAACTCGCTTCGTAGAAAGGGGCGAGATGCAAGGAAAGCAAGGGGCGAGCGAAGGGTAAGTAAGGTTGCAGAAGAGGTATATAGCAGTTTCAAGAAAGGGGGGAAGATCACGACGGAAGATCTACTCCTCTTCCAGAGAGGACAGTTGAATTAGGATGAGTATCGCCGTTCTCTGTATAGATAGGGATGATGACATAGGGCGGAAGACGGGGATGAAGACCCCTATTATTGGCAGAGAGAACAATTTGGAAGTGGCCGAGAAATTGGGACTCGCTGACCCAGAGGAGTCAGACTTAAATGCTATATACGAGAGCGTTAGACTTTACGATGAATTAAAGAGATCGGGAAAAGATGTAGAAGTAATAACGCTATCTGGGGATCAAGAGGTCGGTTACGTATCCGATGAAATAATAAAGAACCAGTTGGAGGGTACGTTGGATGAATACGGGTTTGATAGTGTCATCTTGGTGTCAGATGGGGCAGAAGACGAATTCATACTGCCGATCGTTGAATCGAGGGTCAAGGTCGATTCCATCCGAAGAGTCGTCATCAAACAGAGTAAAAATATAGAGAGCGCTTATTATCTTCTAAAAGAGGTTTTTAGCAATCCGAAAGTTTCCAAAAGGTTTTTGGTGCCGATAGGGCTGGTATTCTTGATGTATGGGGTGGCTCTTTTTATCGGCGCTCAACGGGGTGTAGTTGCTACCATACTAACTGTTCTTGCCGCATATATTCTTATAGTAAGCCTTGGGTGGGGGGACCCCGTGGAAAGATTTGCGGGATCCGTGAAAGAGTCTCTTTTGGAAGGGAGGGCATCCTTCATCATGTATATAGTTGGCATTATGTTGGTCGTGATCGGGATCATACAGGGGATAACGGGATGCCTCGGTGTAACCGGGGGCTATTTGACTGCCATAATGCTCTTCATAAATGAGTCTGTCTGGTGGTTCGTCGTTGCAAGTATTTTTTTGATCATCGGAAGTATCCTGGATAGCTATCTCAAGGGGGGCAGGTATGGAAGAAAACTCGTCTTTCCCTTCTTTACATTGGCAACTGGTATAATATTGTGGGGAACAAGCTCCTATGTGATCTCCCTGGAATACTCCACCGGTGGCATCAGAAATCTACTCTTCTCCATGATAGGAGGAGTGCTGATGGCGGGGGTAGGTATTTGGATTACAAAAAGGCTACCGGTCCGAGCCCAATTATAAGATAGGGGATATCTCATGATACCACAGATCTATTCTGTCGTATTCTCCTATCATATCGGCTATCTTCACTGCAAGGATATGCCAGCAATCCTTATCTTCCCGCGAAGTTTTGAATAAGAAGTCCATACAGTTACAATAATCCTCCACGACGATGTGTTCTTCCGTGCCAACCACGATATAAAAATCGTTGTATCTCTTTATNCTTCTCTCCTTGACCGCATCGACCGCTCTTCTTCCCCGCCCACCATATCTTTTCTCGAAGAGAATTTTGATCTCTTCATCTATCTTTTTTCTCTTCCCAAGCATCTTCCACGGGTCTTCCATCGTCTNTTTCTTTTACCTTCCCTTATTTCCCTTATAGTATGGCTCTCTCCTTCGAAGAGCCTCTTTTATGCATCTTTCTATCTCTTCCTCAGAGGAGCCATCTTTTATCTTGACCAGGTTGTCATTTCTCATGAGACAGGGTTTTAGAAATCCATCCGCGGTGAGCCTCAATCGGGAACACGCCGCGCAGAACGCGGTGTTGTCCACGGGCTTAACCGTCTCTATCTCCACTCTTTTATAAAGGTATTTTCTCCTATTCTGTGTTCTCCTAGTCCCAATAAATTTCGCATTTTTTGTTAGGAAGCCTTCTATCTCATTCGTATTCACCTTATTTGGAAAGGATCCGTTTAGATCTATCAGTTCGATTAATTGTAAGACCACCTTATCTTGAAGCGCATTCTTCCTTATATAATCTACAAAATCGCCTATCTCATCTCGATTTATCCCAAGTAATACCATGTTTATCTTAACCGGCGTTAAATCTGCTTCAACAGCCTCTTTCAATCCTTCCATCACCTTTGAAAGGATGTTTGGACTGCTTCTCGTTATTTTGGAGTATCTATCTCTCTTTAACGTGTCAATGCTTATATTTATCCTATCTAACCCTGCTTCCTTCAAATCTTGTGCCTTTTCGGCCAAAAAAACTCCGTTGGTGGTCATAGATATCTCATCAAAACCTTTGAGGGAACTTATCATCTCTACGCAATCCTCTCGGATCAACGGTTCTCCTCCGCTTATCTTCACCTTTTTAACGCCCAATCTATTAAATACTCTACATATCTTTGTCATAGCCTCCACAGAAAGCTCCTCTTTTCCTTCTAAGGGCTGTCCATCATTATGACAGTATATACAGTCCAAATTGCATCTCTTGGTGATGGATACCCTCAAACTTCTTATCTCCCTTCCGTATCGGTCGATCAACATTCCTTATGATGACTTTTGCTGATTTTTATATAAGGGTATCGGCACGTGCAAATCTCCGATTTGTCCTCACGACTTCGTCGTGGGATGCAGACGAATCTTTGATTCGTCGCCGTGCAAATCTCGGATTTTCACATGCCAAAAATAGAAGATTTTTTAGCACTGTGCACGAAATCGAAGATTTCGTCGCATGGTACAAAGATATAAGTATGAGTTTTATTTTTATGAATTGAGCACTTGCATGAA
>RXIL01000120.1 GCA_004212085.1 Candidatus Methanolliviera hydrocarbonicum | reverse complement strand
CGTCTCCGATGTGGATGGTGTATCCACGGGCGAAGGCGTCCAGCGCGAGGAGGTTAAAATCCCTCAACATATCCGAGAACTGCTTCCATCCGTATGGGAAGAAATCGATATATCCAGTATCATCCAATTTTTTCAATTCTGAGATCGTCTCTAAGAAATCCATTCTCTCATCGCCGAAGATGACGACGATGTCTGCATCGCTGTCATTTAAAAAATCTCCGGCCGCTAACGAGCCGAAGAGCACGATCCCAACAGGATCATACTTTTTTATCTTCTCTATCACGTCCATCAGTTGATCGACGAACGGATAATCATTCAACTTCTCTTTTAACGAACTCAATGATATCTTCAGCATATTCAATTGCCCCTTTTGCTTGTTTTTCGGTATAGTAGTCCATTGGAGCGCCAACATCGAAACCGTTTGGATACCTCGTTGGAATATAATACTGATCGAGGATTCTTGCTCTTTCGAGCATCTCTTCATCCCTCATAACTTCTTTCATCATGGCGTATATAGAATGCCCACGAAGAATCGTCCCTCTCCTCTCGAGCAACGCCTTTACCGCAAGTTCTGCCGCTTGTTGTGCAGAAAAACAGGCGTCCTCAAAGAATTCCCCCTTCAAATCCCACTTGGCAGATCTTAACTTCCTCTCCGACTGCCTCAACCAGTCCTTCCACCTTCTCATCTCTTATGACTCCTTTGCAAATCTGACAAATGGAAGATCACTTCGAGAAATTGTATTCTTCGTTCTTATACGTCTTCCATCCAACCGATTGAGCCGTTGCTACAGATGAAGCGAGTAGAAGTGCCCCAATTAGAAAGATGTCAAATATTCTTCTATCCATAGAGAAAAAGATAAAGCACTTATTAATAAACCTTTTTTACTTCTTCATCATTCGCAAATCGAAGATTTGCGAGTTTGCGAATCAAAGATTCGCAATCATCTCCAAAAGCTCTTCTTCTCCGCAAGAGATCTGTTCTCCGCTATCCATATCTTTCAACGTGTAAAAGTTTCCTTCCACCTCTCTCTTTCCGACGATGACCACTTTTTTCACTCCTTTAGAATTTGCATAGGACAATTGGGACTTTAGACTCCTCCCCATCACGTCCAATTCCACTTTAAACTTTTTTCTGAGTTTTCTCGCAACTTTTATACCCTCTCTTCTGCAATCATCCGTGGAGATCACCATTATCCTATTCTCTTCTTCTTTTTCTATCTTCAATACCTCCATGATCCGATCAAATCCGAATGCGAAGCCCCTCGATCTTTCTTCTCTTCCTCCAAAGAGCTCTATGAGATCATATTCTCCCCCACCACATATCTGCCTCTGGGCACCAAGCCCTTCCTCTGCATATATCTCAAATACGATTCCTGTATAGTAGTCTAAACCCCTCGCTATCGAAAGATCTATCTTTGGATATATCTCGTATGCATTCAGAAGACCTAATAACGTAGAAAGTTGTTTAATTTCATCTATATCGCCAAATATACGTTTGGCTTCCTCTATTGGATCTGAGGTGCTCACAAATCTCTGATTTCCACTAACATTCATCAAAAAAGATAAGTTTTCTGCGTCTATCCCTATCTCTGCCAGATACGTCTTAAGCCCCTCTTCATCTTTTTTATCCATCAACCTGAATATCTTACGCTCTTTCTCCTCATCCAGATCGTCTCTTTGAGAGCTAACTGCCTTCTTCAATAGAGAGACGTCACCTACATGCAGATCAAATTTTCCCAAGCCGATATTTCTCAAAATATCAACGGAGAGGGTGATCATCTCAAAATTTGCCAGATCTCTTCTTCCACCAATCAGTTCGATGCCGAACTGCCAAAATTCTCTAAAACGCCCTTTTTGTGGCCTTTCATACCTGAAACAGTCATCAAAATAGTAAAATCTGAGCGGTTTAGGCTCGTTCTGCAGTTCATTCACATAAAATCTGATGACGGGTGCCGTGAGTTCGGGACGCAACGCGAGTTTTCTTCCCCCCTTATCTTCAAATGAATAGATCTCATCTACAATATCCTCTCCGGATTTTAATGTGAAGAGATCTAAATGCTCAAAAGTCGGCGTCTTTATCTCCTCATAGCCCCATCTCTCGACGGACTCCCTCATCTTTCTCTCCACGAATCTTCTTCTCCTCATTTCCTCTGGAAGGAAGTCCCTCGTACCCCTCGGTCTCTCGATCATCTGTATTTGATCTCCCACCCCATCAGTTCATCTTTAAGAACGCTCATCACTTTTGATGGGTCTATGTTGATCGTCGGAAATAGTAGCACATCAACCTCTTTCTTTGAAGGATGAAAATTTAGGATGCAGAACACATCCGTGACCGTATCATCCCAAAGCTCGTATTCTATTTTCCCTGTTCCTATCCCTTCTTCAAAATGTGCTTCAATCCCAAATTCCTCGATCCGCTGTATCACGTTCTTTAATGCCTCTTTCATCATAAATATCCCCCAAGTCTTTTCATCATCAAGATGGCATCGCTCCCGTCTTTGTAATAGGCAGGGACGATCCTCTTTTCGACGAAACCCATCCTTTTATACAACATTTGGGCAATTATATTATCTTCCTTAACCTCCAATCTAATCCTCTTCACACCTTTTTCTTCTAAAACACTCATTATTTTTTCTAAAAGGGATCTTCCTATCCCAAGCCTCCTATACTTCTCCTTAACCGCCAGGCTGAATATCCTCCCCTCATCTTCGATGGTGACCAGCCCCAATACGAAACCCATTACCCCGTCTCTTGTGGATGCAGCAAAATCTCCGATTTTGCGCCGTGAAAATCTTTGATTTTCACATGCCACGTAAAAGCTATCTGGGAAGAACTCATAGAGTTCCATGTAGAATAAGGTGTTATCCTCATCGAATACCTCTCTCTCTATCTCTATCACTTGAGGAAAATCTGAAGGACAAAACTGCCTGATTATGATCAATTCATCGATCAACAGCAATCACCATCCAAAGTTTTTTAACCCTTCTCTTAAAGATTATCCATCTCGGATGTTCTCTTATTTAGATATGACGGAATACATAATAAAAAATTATAGCGGCATGGTGGTAGAAATCGGTGTTGGATATAATTTCTATGTGGGAAAAGCACTATATGAGAAGATGCGATACTTTGCCACAGATATAAAGGAGATAAAAAACCCTCCATTCAATATGGTTATGGATGACGTCTTCGATCCTGATTTACCTTTATATGAAGGAGCAAAGCTTTTGCTATCCATCAATCCACCAGAGGAGATCCAACCGGCTATCTGTGAGCTTGGAAGAATGGTATCTTCCTCGGTTATACTAAAATCTTTGAACGACGAGACTATAGACTTCAAAAGATATTACAAGGAAGTATCGATCATAAATTACAAAAAAGCACGTTTTTACGAATTAAAAAGTCCAAGATGATCTTCGAGCTGATTTTACATCTTTCGGAAGTCAAAGTCAAAACCGAATATTCTAAATATTTGAAGATCACAACTCATAACATAGGACTTAAAGGAGCTAAAATGGATTGCATGGATGTCATGAAGGAGAGAAGATCCGTAAGGAGTTATTTGAAAAAGGATGTAGAAGAAGAGGATTTGGAAGATATCCTTTGGGCAGGACAGCTCGCTCCATCCGGAGGGAATCTTCAGGCGAGAGAATTTATCGTGGTGAAGAGAAGAGAATTAAAAGAAGGACTTGTTGAAGCAGCTTTTGGACAAACTTTCATCGGAGAAGCTCCGGCAATAATCGTCGTCTGTGCAAATATACCCGAATCCTCGAAGAGATATGGAGAGAGGGGTGTTTTATTCTCGATACAGGACGCCTCTGCAAGTGTGATGAACATTCTCCTCGCCGCCCATGAAAAGGGATTGTCAACATGCTGGGCGGGAGCTTTCGATGAAGAAAGAGTAAGAGAAGTTTTGGATATTCCAAAAGAGATAAAACCGATCGCGATCATTCCAATCGGATACGGAGGAGAGAAGCCGAAGATGCCGAGAAGAAAACCTTTGAAAGAGGTAACACATTACGATGGATGGTGAAGAGAGAGAACGGAAGATAAGCAAGATAGTTGAGACATTTAGAGGAGAAGAAGATATAGATCGTTACAAAAAGAAGATAGCGGAAGAGATCGGTTCAAATAAAATTTTGAAGAATTCTGAGATTTTAAAATACGTAAAGGAAGAGAAAATTAGGGAGGCGTTGAGGAAGAAACCTTCTAGGACGATGAGCGGTGTTACCGTCGTTGCAGTGATGACCTCTCCTGTGGAATGTCCCCACGGCAGATGCGTCATGTGTCCAGGAGGGCCGACTAATAATTCTCCGCAGAGCTACACCGGATTTGAACCCGCTGCTATGAGGGGTGCGCAATGTGGATATGATCCATATCGGCAGGTAAAACAGAGGCTGGAACAGTTGAGAGCGATAGGGCATCCAATCGGGAAGGTGGAGCTGATCGTTATGGGTGGAACATTCACGGCAAGACCGTTCTCATATCAAAGATCGTTCGTATCAGAATGTTTGGGTGCCATGAATGAATTTTATGATCGCGGGCATTCAAATTCAAATGACAGTTATTCTAAATCTAAAAAATCTTCGATCTTTGAGGATGNNAAGAGAATAAANGAGACTGCAAAGGTGAGAAATATAGGAACAACCTTTGAGACGAGGCCCGATTATTGCAAAAGAGATGATATAGATGATATCTTATATCTCGGCGGAACTAAGGTGGAGATAGGCGTTCAAAGCATATATAATGGGGTTTTAGAGAAGATAAGGAGAGGTCACACGGTAGAAGATTCGATCGAGGCGAACAGGGCGTTGAGAGACAGCGGATTGAAAGTTGGCTTCCACGTAATGCCCGGACTCCCATCTTCTGATCTTGATAGTGATCTTTGTATGTTCAAAGAGCTATTCGAGGGCAATAACTTCAAGCCGGATCATCTCAAGATATATCCAACGCTTGTTGCGGAAGGAACGGAACTTTATGAATGGTGGAAGGCAGGAATATATGAGCCTTACAGAACGGAAGAAGCTGCAGAGTTAATTGCAGATATTAAAAAAATTGTTCCGCCATGGGTGAGAATACAGAGAATTCAGCGTGATATACCCAGCAATCACATCATCGATGGCGTGAAGAAGAGTAACGTAAGACAGATCGCACAGGATATCTTGAGGAAGAGAGGAGAAAGATGCAGGTGTATAAGGTGCAGGGAAGTCGGGCACGCGAGAGATGAACCGAAAGATATCGACCTTTCGGTGAGGAAGTATTATTGCTGTGGGGGAGAAGAGTTTTTTATATCTTACGAAGACCTAAAAAATGATATACTCATCGGCTTTATAAGGATGAGATTTCCGTTCAGACCACATAGAAAAGAGATAAATGAAGATACCGCTTTGATCAGGGAGCTGCACGTCTATGGGCAGATGCTGGATGTCGGAAAAAAACCGGAGGAGATTTCATGGCATGCAAAAATGGAACATTTTCACGCCACGAAATCGAAGATTTCATGGCAGCACAGAAATTATGGAAGATCACTGCTGAGAGATGCCGAAGATATAGCGAGAGAGAACGGATTCAAAAAAATGGCAGTATGCAGTGGCATAGGAGCACGAGAGTACTATCGAAAATTTGATTATGAGTTGGACGGCGTTTACATGTCCAAAACGTTATAAAATAAAGAATCAGGGTTAATAAATAATGAACGAGCTCAATGATATAGAGAACGAAGTCAGAGAATGCAAGAAGTGCGGTCTTTGGGAACATAGGAATAACTACGTCTTTGGGGAAGGCGATCCGAACGCCGAGATCGTCTTCGTTGGGGAGGCTCCGGGGAGAGAAGAAGATAAAAGGGGAAAGCCCTTCATCGGATCGGCCGGAAAGGTCTTGTCTGAGACGCTCGAGAAGGCAGGACTCAAGCGGGAGGGCGTGTATATAACAAACATCCTCAAGTGTAGGCCGCCAAATAATAGAGATCCTTTGCCAGAAGAGGTTAAGAGCTGTTCTCCTTATCTCATCGGACAGATCGAATCTATCAGACCAAAAGTTATCGTTTGCCTCGGAAAACACGCATCTTCCTTCATTTTAGAGCTTTTTGGACTTGATTTTAGCAGTATAAGCAGAGATAGAGGGAGGGTTTATAAATTATCTAAGTCCTCAAAAATCGAAGATTTGCGACAATGGGGTCTCGATCTATTCATCGTTCCGACATACCACCCTGCGGCAACGCTCTATCGTGTGCAACTTAAAGAATCCTTCGAGAACGATATAAGAAAAATCGCTGAAATGTTGACCTCTCACGGGAATAGCAGGAATACGACACTGGATCAATTTTTTGGTGGTTAAGTCCAATCGATGATCCAGATTTTTGATTATACAGAGGAGAGGAAAAATCTCCTCCCCACGAATAGCCGCAAAGTAGTACTACAATTTGGCCCTGGTCTCTACTTTCTTTCCGCCTCGCCTCATGAATATTATCACGACTATCAGGATTATAGCTATCGCGACTACGAGATAAACGATGTTTTTCCTCTTCTCCTCCTCTTCTATCTTCTTCTTCTCCTCTTCTATCTTCTTCTTTTCTATCTCTTTCTTCTCCAGTGTATCCTCTGCCTTCTGAATGAGCCCCTCTGCATCCTTAAAATTATAGATGGCACTTTTATAATCTCCATCGATTCGGAAATTTCTATCGGCAGTTTCAAGGAGGATAGAAGCATCGTTTACCGTCTTTTTAAGAGATGAAACAGAGACTCCCTCTCTCTCATATCCTGTGATAGTCGAGTTAAGATCAGTTATTTCTTCTTTCTTATCGTCTATCTTTTGCAAAAAGCTAAATTTTCCATAAACGTCAAAACATTCTCTCAGTATCACCGCGCCAGTCTCTTCATTCTTTATAGTCATGAGCGCCAATCTCCCATCCCTATCCATGGCGGGAGTCTTAGCATCTAAATTTACCGTAACACTTCTATATAGCAACTTAGGGAGCGAAATAGACGACCTATTACTACTCATTGTACCTCTGTTCCCCTTCCCATAACCTATTATATAATCTATATTCCATTGGGGATCTTCAAAAGAGGTGGAGAGTTCAATCCTTTCGTATCCCGAAATATTCATCAGAACGACCATCATCGATACGGGTTCACCTGGCCCAAAAGAGCTGTCCTCTTCTGGAATATTAGATCTATCCTCCATTAAAATTGTGGCACTCCCAACCGATATGAGTAATAGCATCAAACAGCTTACCGCAAAAAAATTTAGGACTCGTTTCACAACCTCAAAAACTCTCTTATCCTTTATTAATTTTTTTATTTTGGGGCTGTCAACTTGTTGGGTCTTCAAAAATCCTTCGAATTTTTGAGGACGTTACCTTGGAGGAGTAGTC
>RXIL01000113.1 GCA_004212085.1 Candidatus Methanolliviera hydrocarbonicum | reverse complement strand
ATCTTCTTCTCCACGATCTCTCCATCCTTCTCCTCGAATATCTGCCCTTTGAAGCGATAAACTTCCGTCGAATCATCCAACCAGCAATCCTGTGGGAGACCGGCCTTAAAACAGGTTTGGCAGAGAAATTCTTCGGTATCCCAATTCCATTCTACGGGGACCTGCGGCAACAATAGCCCCTGATAAAATCCCCTCTTTACGATAAGCCCGTCTCTTCCAATTTTTATCTCTTTTGGGAGGTCTTTCGGTTTCACATCTAATTTTTCCGGCTTGCCAAGGATTGTAACTTCTATCTTAATCTCGGCAAGCTCCTTCACAGATAGCGAAGGAAACCTCGGATCATTCGTCGCGGCGTTTATGGCAGAATCGACGATCGCCTCTCCAAGCGGCTTTATGGGATAAGGATAGCCTATACATCCCCTAAGTTGCTTATCTTTGTTTATGGTAACAAAGACCCCCCTCTCTTCGCCGAAAGGGGTTTTTCTCACTACATCCGTCTGTCTTCCGTCTCTTATGAACGTCTCTATGCTTTCCCTTGCCAACTTTACAGCGATCTTTCCATCTTCTATATCCATAATATCACTCTTTATATCTCTACCAACTCGTAACCCACCGATCCCATCCCCAAACTCTCTGCCGCCTCGAGTTGTACCTCTCCATACATTTTATGGTGAGCATAAAAGATATCTTTACCGCCCTTTTTGCATACGATATCCAAAGATGCTTTATCTATCGTCACAGGATCATGAGAAGCCAATATCCCCACATCCGGTATCAACGGCTGCATATAAACTCCCAGACAATCGCAATATGCCGTCACATCCGTCAAAAAATTGAAGAAACAGATCCTATCATCGTCAAAGAGAGATTTAACCGCGCAAGCGGCGTCTGCCATCCTCTCTTGAAATTCATCTCTCTTGTCGAGCGGAAACCTTATCGCGCCCTCAGGGCAAGAGAGACAATCGAGGCAGCCCACACATCTCTCCTTATCTATCCTTGCAACTTCCTCTTCTATATGGGATGCCCCATAGGCACAAATGTCAACACAAGTTCCACAGCCGACGCATTTCTCCTCCATAACTTCCGGTGAGAGAACCTTGTGTTGTGCCGCCTTACCCTGCTTGGTCACACATCCCATCCCGAGATTCTTTATTGCGCCGCCAAAGCCGGTCAAATTGTGCCCCTTAAAATGGCTCAAAACGATCAAAGAATCCATATCAAAAACCGCTGAGGCGACCTCCACCTCTTTGAGGATACCACCATCGATCTTAACGCAGGCTCCATCGTAACCCCTTATCCCATCGGCTATTAAGACGTGGGCACCAAGGGCTTCGTGCGTATATCCATGCTCCAGTGCAACATCATGGTAATCGAGGGCGTTATTCCTCCTTTTATTGTATAATGTTGTTGTATCAAATACAACAGGCGTTCCCCCTCGGTTTTTAACTATATCAACGATCGGCTTAACGTTTTGTGGTCTTAAAAAAGTTCTATTTCCATACTCGCCCATGTGAACCTTTATTCCTACGATCTCTCCTTCATCAATCTGCAAATTTAGGTTTTCGTATAACTTCTCCATCGCCTCTTCCGCGATGAAACTGTTTCTACCCTCAAAGTTGTAGAGATAGGCCTGAGACATATATACCATATTTTAATCGATGATATAAATACTTGGGGTCACATCCTAATCAGCCCTCTCTTAAGCGAAAGGGACAAAACTCACCGAGGGACAAAAGAATAATAGATGAGGAGTATCATCATTAACGCCATGAATATCGCAAACGGTATCCATTGTTTTCTTCTCGAAGACTCGTATTTCTGCCTGCATTCTTCAGAGCAAAAAGTCTCATCTGGTTCTATAACTTTTCCGCAGACGTAACAATGTTTATGGGGTATAGTCTTGACCATATTTGATCGTATGATCTATTTTATATAAAACTTTTCAAAGATGAATGGGAAATTACTTCTATTATTAAAAAAATAATTACCGTTAGATGAGAGTGGTATTGTCGGTCGGCGGATCCATATTGATGAGAGGTTTCTCTTCAAAGAGGATCGAGGAATACGCAAAGGTCATCGATGAGATCGCGGAAGAGAACAAAATTTTTGTAGTGGTTGGGGGGGGAGAGATGGCGAGGAGATATATAAAGATCTCGAGGGACCTTGGCTCTGACGAGTCTCACTCAGATTATATCGGGATTGGCATCACAAGGATGAATGCAAAACTTTTGATCTCCGCCCTCTCGGATAAGGCATATCCCGAGGTTCCGGAGAATTTTAGGGAGGCGAAGAGGGCGTCCCTTCTGAAAGATATCGTCGTGATGGGTGGAACCGAACCCGGGCATACGACTGATGCCGTTTCTGCCATCCTTTCGGAATATGTGGACGCAGACATTCTGATAAACGCGACATCCGTCGATGGAGTATATGAAGAGGATCCTAAGAAGAACCCACGCGCAAAGAGATTTGATCACTTGACTCCAAAGGCATTGATCGAGATAATCGTCAGATCTGAGATGAATGCAGGGGCAAATACCGTTTTAGATATATTAGCGGCAAAAATTATCGAGCGGTCCAGGATTCCTACGTACATCATCGATGGAAGCGATCCAAAAAATATGTTAAAGGCATTACGTGGAGAGAAGATTGGAACAAAGGTAGGAGTAAGGTGAATAAGAGACCTATCATCTTTCCGTTCTTTGCACTGCAATTTTTTATTCTCCTATTCTTGCTCTTCCTCGCCCTATCACTGGTACCCTACATCTTCTGTTTCACCGCGGCTGAATTGGGAAGGTCGTTAGGATTTAGCCCTCTCGAGACGTTCTTCTTATTGTTTCTGATCTTATTTGGCGGTATGATAAATATCCCGATAAAGGAATACGAGAACCCTCAGATTTATACGGAGCGGGAAGTGTTCTCCTTCTTTGGGATAAGATATCGTGTGCCACAGGTAAGCCAAAATACCGTTCTCGCCATAAACGTCGGGGGAGCTCTTATTCCCTCCCTTATTGCCATTTACTTCCTTATTATATCGATCCCAAAGATTCCTTTCATTATCACGCTCGTGGCGGTCATCCTCGTGACAAATAGATCTGCGAAGGTCGTCAAAGGGGTGGGCATAACCTTACCGATGTTCATAACCCCTCTTGTAACCGTTTTGATCTCTTTATTCCTTTCATACATCTTTGAATGCCCAATGGAACTTTTGGGAAGACTTTCTTTCAGTGCTGGAGTGCTTGGAGTTCTTATCGGGGCAGATCTGCTAAATTTGAAGAAGATAAGAGGGATAGGATCTAGGATGGTCAGCATAGGTGGAGCGGGAACGTTCGACGGAATATTCCTCACAGGCGTCATCTCGGCCCTCCTCTCCCTCATATTTCTCCTATGATCATCGATAAAACTTTTAAGAGATGAGCTTCTTTATCATCTATGAACTTGGAGTCATATCTGAAAGGGATCTTTGGTGAGGATGTCAATCTTATAGATAAGGAAGAGATTGGACGAGAAGAGACCATAAAAGATTTCGGATACGGTAAACCTTATCTTATCAGATTCAAGAGGGACGGAGAGACAGGAAACGTGGTTCTATCCACGATGAAGGGGGACAGTTTTGGCCACGATCACTTCTCTGACCGTGCTCAAACGCTTTTATGGCAGCATCATTCCTTTAATAGGCTTCCAAAGCATGTAAAATCGTTGGACGTCGGGTTCTTTACAAAAGATGGGGAGATGAGATCCGCAGGAGATGCAGAAGAATTTTTTCTCTTGACAGACTTGGTCGAAGGTGAACCGTACGCGAACGACCTGGATAGGATAAGGAAGACGGGTAGATTGGAAGAATTTGATATGGTGAGGGTGAAGAGACTATCCTCGTATCTCTCCGAGATTCGCGCGGTTAAGAGAGATGATCCAAAACTCTATTTGAGGAAGATAAGGGATACAGTTGGGCATGGAGAATGTATATTTGGTTTAACTGACAGTTATCCGGAGAATTTGGATTACATAACGCCGGAAGAGCTCTGTGGGATAGAAGAAAGATGCGTGAAGTTGAGGTGGAAGCTCAAGGGTTACAAAAAAAGGCTTTGCATGGTTCATGGGGATTTTCATCCGTGGAACATCTTGTTTAGACCGGATAATGACTTTACACTCTTAGATAGAAGCAGGGGGGAGTGGGGGGAAGCGGCCGATGATCTCTCTTCTTTGACGATGAACTATATCTTCTATTCGTTACTGAGCCGTGGTGAGATGGGTGGAAGTTTTGAGAAGCTCTTCATCGAGTTTTACCGTGATTATATGGATAAAACAGGGGATATTGAGATCTTAAACGTCATCCAGCTCTTTTACGTCTTTCGGGCGTTGGTCGTTGCGAGCCCGGTCTGGTATCCAGATATCTCAAAAGTTGTGAGAAAAAAATTATTTAACTTTGTATGGAGCATGTTGGACTGTGAAGAATTTGACTACGAAGACATCAACAGGTATCTGTGAACCGTGGGCGTTGTGGATAACGGGTCTTCCAGGAAGTGGGAAGAGCACGATCGCAAGGAAAGTGCGCGATAAATTGCTTAATAGAGGAATATCATGTAAAATTTTGGAATTGGACGAGATAAGGAGATTTATAACGCCAGATCCAAGATATACAGAAGAAGAAAGAGATATTGTCTATAATTCATTGGCATATATGGCGAAGCTCACCGTTGAAGATGGTAAAAATGTTATAATCGATGCCACGGCAAACAGGATGAGATACAGAGAGAAGGCGAGGGATGCACTTATAAACTTCATCGAAGCTTATGTGAAATGTCCGATAGAGATATGTATGGAGCGGGAAGGAAAGAGAGATGCGAGATATTCCCCACCAGAGATCTATAAAAAGGGCTTGGATGGAGAATCCAATACCGTTCCGGGGATAAATGTTCCGTATGAGGAGTCAAACCCTGAGATCATCGTGGATAGTTCAAAAGATTCCGCGGAGAAATGTTCAGATATAATTGCGGAGAAGATGATAGGGAGGTAGAGATGACTGAAAATGGAACATTTTCACATGCCAAAAATCCAAAGGATTTTTGAGCACTTAAAAAATCGGAGATTTTTAAATGCTTGATATAGATGGGTTGATCGATTTAACGTCCGAGATAAAAGAAAAGACAAGAAAATACATGAAAGAAGACGTAAATTTTGGAGAATACGTTTCGGAAGGGAAGGAGGACACAAAGAGGATCGATCTCTTCGCGGAGAGGGCATTGGACGAGGCGTTGAGATCTCGTGGGCTCGAGGCGAGGATAGTATCCGAAGAGTTTGGAGAGCGAATAATAGGAAGAGATCCGGATTTCACGCTCNTATTTGACCCGGTAGATGGAACNAGAAATGCGGTGAGAGGGATACCATTTTACTGCACCTCTCTGGCATATTCTGAAAAAATAGAGGATGTCTATTTCGATGATATAAGCATGGGGGTTGTTTCAAGCTTCTTTGGCGATCTATACCATGCTGTGAAGGGAGAAGGGAGCTTTATCAACGGAAAGAGATCGCAATGCAGCAAGATTAATAAGGATAGGATACTGATCTCAATTCACGCTTATGATTTTCCACCATTTTCGAGAGAGGATTTAGAGAAGAGGATCGTTATGAGGACGCTCGGTAGTATTGCAATAGAATTGTCTCTAGTTGCCAATGGCGGTCTGGACATCGTTCTCGATACGAGAGGCAAACTCGGTGGATACGACATTATGGCGGGACAGTTGATCTTGAGAGAGAGCGGAGGATATCTAATCGACCTTGATGGGAAGGATATAAACGAACGTGTGACGAAGAGAGGCATCTCCTTGATCGCGAGCAATGACGAAGATTTTATAGCGTATTATCGAACTGTCGGCGATCTTAGAAAACTTTAATGATATCTCGGAATTTTCATGATGGTGAATCTGGCAGGGATCGTTCCACTCTCAACGGTGGATATGCGAGATAAGTCTGCGATCGTAATCTTCTTTAGCGGATGCCCGTTCAGATGTATATATTGCCAGAACTATGAATATTTAGAGAGCAAAAACCCGGTAGAACTCGATTTTGTGAAGGAGCACATAGATCGTGCGGCTGAATTCGTCGATGGGGCGGTCTTCACGGGGGGAGAACCAACGATGCAGAGAGATCCTCTAAAGGAGCTTTTAGAGTATTCCCACGAAAAGGGTTTGATCACTGAGATACAGACGAACGGATGTGATTACCCTGCCATAAAAGATCTCCTGCCCTATCTGGACATAATCTCTATGGATGTGAAGGCACCGCTGAACGCGAAGAGATATGGAGAGATCTGTGGCATAGATGAAAGATTTGCAGAGAGAACGGTGGAGAATATCAAGAGTATTCTAAGCATAAAAGAGAGGAAGATAGAGGTTAAGACAACGGTTTATAAGGAATTTGTTCTTGGAGATTTCTTGGAGAAGATCAAAGAAGATCTGCCCAAGGATATCGATTGGATCATACAAAGAGGAAACGATGAGAGGGTACCGCCAAACTTTAATCTGACGCCTCTATCCGATGATGAAGTGAAAGATATTGCTAAAATATTATCAAAGGATAGAAAGAATGTTTGGATTAGGACGAGAGCCGGAGATGAGAGGATATCCTGAATTGCAGTTGCTCAAAAATCAGAGATTTTTGGCATACGCAAATCTTCGATTTGCGACTACCTACCGAAGGTAGGACATAGGATTGAAAAACCATAGGTTTTCATGAGAAGAGATCATAAGATCGTTGGGATCACAGGATTGCCCGCATCAGGAAAGACGGAGGTATCGAAGGTTATGGAAGATATGGGTATTCCAACGATAAGGATGGGGGACGTGGTGAGGAAAGACGCTCCTCGTATAGAAGACGTCGGAAGATTTGCAGATCTTTTGAGAAAGAAGGAGGGGATGGACGCTATTGCAAAGAGGTGTCTGCCGAGAATCGAAGAGATCCTCAAAGATCGTGCTATTAATATTATCCTGATAGAAGGAATAAGGAATTTAGAAGAGGTTGAGTTCTTTAAATCTTCTTTCTCAGATAACTTTATCCTGATCGCGATAGACTCTCCCGATAGAAAAAGATTCAGGCGGGTTTTGAAGCGGGGAAGGGAGGATGTAACGAGAGATTTTGAGAGCTTTAAACGTAGAGATACGCGGGAGATGAACTGGGGGATAGATAGGGTCATAGAGATGGCGGATATGAAGATAAAAAATGACTCCTCATTGGAGGATCTTAAGAAAAAAGTGAGAGATATTGTGGAGATGCTCGTTTAGTGAAAATCTTTTCAGTTTTCCAATAAGGTAAAAATTTCATATGACCCGTATCCTTAATAAATTCTTTTGAAATCACTTTCTTTATATTCTTATAGATAAATTAAATTAACTATCGCTTCCCCCCCGGCATAGCGGCAA
>RXIL01000057.1 GCA_004212085.1 Candidatus Methanolliviera hydrocarbonicum | reverse complement strand
GTCCAAAGGCGGTCGTCATCGTCTCCGTCTTGATCGGTGCAGTCGTCTCGATCCTCAACATCGTCTATTAATGAAGGGTGGGCACCCTTTCATCCTGTCCTCGAAAATCCTTTGGATTTTTGGGATGCCAAAAATGTTCCATTTTTGAGCACGTCCACCTTCGGTAGGACTGTAAAAACAAAAAAATAAAAAGTAAGATCGAGAAACGTTTAATAAACATCATCTTCTATTAGGATGTGATAAAGATGAGAAAGATAATTTTGGGAAAATGCTCAAATCGCCAAAACTCGCATCCAAGATAATCTATGAGTTTAAGAAGGAGGAATTAGAGATATCTGATACGCTTTCCCTTGTCTCTCTCTTCAAAAAATATTACAGAAG
Organism: Candidatus Methanolliviera hydrocarbonicum; assembly: GCA_004212085.1. Taxonomy (GTDB): domain Archaea; phylum Halobacteriota; class Methanoliparia; order Methanoliparales; family Methanoliparaceae; genus Methanolliviera; species Methanolliviera hydrocarbonicum. The sequence continues at coordinate 7,151 of RXIL01000057.1, read as the reverse complement.
TTATTGGGATACGTTTGTTCAATAGTTGCTAAAAATGGAAAAACACGACATCGTGATGATAAAGGAAGATCAAAAGATGAATAATTTGATCTCAAAACTTAAATCACAGTCCTACCGCAGGTAGGACACAGGATTGAAAAACCAGCGGTTTTCTTATGGACGTAATCGGCTTTGGTGCGTTGAATCTTGACAGGATATGCTTTGTGGATAAGATTCCGAAAGCGGAGGAAGAAAGCTTCTTATTAGATTTAAAAGAATATCCTGGTGGCTCCGCGGCAAATACGATCGTGGGGCTATCGAGATTAAATGCCAAAACGGGATATCTGGGGAAGATAGCTGAAGATCACGCAGGAAAAGTTATTTTAGAGGATTTGAGGAAAGAAGACGTGGATACTTATGGTGTGAAGATCGCAGAGGGAAGAAGTGGGACTGCGGAGGTCTTCGTCGATAAAGAGGGGATGAGATCGATAATCGTCGATCCGGGGGTGAACGATTACATCATGATGGAAGATGTGGATCTAAACTACGTCGAAAGGTTTAAAATTCTTCATCTCACCTCTTTTGTATGTAAGACGTCAAAAAAGTCTTTTGAGACGCAGAAAAAACTCTTGAGGGAAATTTCCAACCCAAAGATATCCTTCGACCCGGGATTTTTGTACGCGGAGAAAGGACTGGAAGAGATGGAAGATATACTCAAAAATACGGATATTTTACTGCTGAATGAAAAAGAGTCGAAGGTATTGACCAAAGAAAAAGATTTTGACGATGCTTGTAATATTCTGGCAGATTATGTTAATATTTTGGTCGTAAAACGTGGAAAGAAAGGTTGTTTCGTCAAAGAAGGCGAGAAAGAATTTTTTTCTAAACCGTTTGAGACCCACGTTATAGATACGACGGGGGCCGGAGACGCTTTTAACGCGGGATTCTTGTTTGGAATCTTGCATAAAAAAGATATAGAAGAGTCTGCGAAGATCGGAAACAAGGTTGCATCTCTATCGATAGAAAGAGGGGGGGCACGGGAAGGACTTCCGTTTGATGTAAATTTATGAAGGCAATATGGAACTTTGAGCAGGATTTAGAAAATCTTACAAGATCATGAAAAATAACCCAACAAATGTCTCAATCGCATTTCAGGGAGAACGCGGTGCATTCAGCGAGGAAGCTGCACTCAAATATTTCGCACATGATAATATCGAGACAGTTCCTTATGAGACGTTTAAAGATGTCATGCGTGCGGTGGACGATGGAAAGGCGAATTATGGTGTATTACCCGTTGAAAATTCACAAGAGGGGAATATAGACGAGGCGTGCGATCTGCTGCTCGATTTCGACCTTTGTATCGTCGCCGAGATAAAACTCCGGATCGTCCACTGCCTTATAGGACATGTTGGTGCAGAGATACAGGATATTAAAAAAGTTTATTCGCATCCCCAGGGGCTTAGGCAGTGCAGAGATTTCCTCAATCAATATGACTGGGATAGGATTCCCGCGTACAACACGGCGGGCAGTGTAAGGATGATATCCAAACGTAATGATAAGACGGAAGCGGCGATTGCATCTGAGAGGGCGGCTGCGATATATCAGATGAAGATCTTAAAAGAGGGTATAGAGAATGATATCCACAATTACACCCGATTCTTCGCACTCTCCCGCCCAGATGTCGGCATGCGATCGCTGACGTCGTCGGAAGAAAAAGAAAAAAAAGCGATGAAGAGCTCGATCGTCTTCGCGACAGACCACGTTCCAGGCGCATTATATGACTGTCTTGGTGAACTGGCAAGGAGGGATATTAACATGACGAAGCTTGAGTCGAGACCAAGCAGAGATAAGAATTGGGAATACGTCTTCTTTGTGGATTTTGAGGGAAGTTTGGAAGAAGAGAAATGCAGAAGCGCCATCAACGAGATAAAGAAGAAAGCATCCTTTTTAAAGATACTCGGCTCATATTCCTGCCGCAGAGGATTTTGAATGAGTGAAGATTTGCGAAGGATGTAAAATTTATAAAAATGAAGGGATCTACAATGATGTGTCAGGCAAAGTGGAGGCAGTAACTCATGTCTTTAATCCGAAACTTGAATCCCTCTAATTCCTTAATATCTACTTTTTTACATCTCTCATAATTTCCAATGTATTCAATACTGCCTTTTCTAATGAAAGGGTCTCCTCCGCGTGTCCCCCGCTTAATTTCTTTAACTTTTATCGTTTTTGGCTCTATATATATAGATTACGTCTTTAAATTTAAGAGATGGCATAAGTATCGCCGGTGTTTGGGGCGTTCGCTTCACATCCAATCTCCTCTTTTATCCACGCTGAAAATGCCTCATTCTTCTCTCTTTCTCCATGAATCGTAAAGAAGAGTGTTGCCCCCTTATCACTCAGATCCTTCACCATCTCTTTAAGCTCTTTATCCCCGGAATGGGAGGAGAAATCGTATTGTTCCACATCGTTCTCTATCTTGACGATATCTTTATTTAGCCTTACAAGGCCTTTCTCCAGCACCATCCTTCCGTTCGTCCCCTCAACCTGATATCCTGTTAGGATAAGCTTGCTCTTTGGATCTTTGTATATCTTCTTGAGATAATTTATAACGGGACCCCCGTTCATCATGCCGGCCGTCGTTACGATCACGGAGGGTTCGGAGAAAACATCTCTTCTATTCTTTCTGTTGACCAAAATAGCGTTATCAAACGCCTTTTTAAGTGCAGACGGATCCTTCGCAAATTCAGGATGGCTGAGAATTATTTTGGTGGCCTCGACACCCATTCCATCCAAAAAGGGCGATATGCCCTTTTCCTCTAACATAATCAGGATCTCCTGGGTTCTATTTATCGCAAAACATGGGATTATCACGTTACCTCTCTTCTCTACCGTCTCCTTTACAGAATCTGCAAATTTCTCTTCCAATTCTTCTCTCGGCGAGTGATTCGTCCCAAAGTATGTACTCTCAACGATTCCGACGTCTGCGCGAGGAAAATCCTTTGCGCCTTCTGCCATCTTCGTATCTATCATGTTCACGTCGGAAGAATAGAAGAGATCTATATCTCCTTCAACCAATATGGAGGAGGAACCAACGATGTGCCCAGCGTTGGTAAGTGTACATCGCTGATCTCCCACAAAAAAGGGCTCTTCGTATGAGACGTTCCTAATTTTAGCCATCGCCATCGTCAAATCTTCCATCGAGTACATCATTCTATTCTTCCATTTCTCGTTCAACCGTATTGTATCCTCGGTCAAGATCCTCATAAAATCGCCCGTCGGCGCGGTCATATAAATGTCACTCACTCCTTTTAACGCAGGAACCGCACCGCAGTGATCGAGGTGTCCATGAGAAATGATCGCATGATCACAATCCGCTTTCACAGGAAAAGGATCCTTATTAGACGTTTGTAATCCATAATCGAGCACTGTATTATCCAATAATACCGCCGATTTTCCTATTCCATCGCATCCACCCAAAAATCTTATCTTAATTTTTATCACCTCTTAGATTATTATATTAACTTTAAAACCACAGCTTGGGCATCTACCATCCTTTAAATCACATCTAATGATCGAAAACCCACTTCTTCCTATGAGGAGCTCTCCACAGTTTGGACAATAGGTGTTCTCCTCATCAAGCCCGGAGACATTTCCCAGATAGAGATATTCTATTCCTTCCTCTTTTCCTATCTTATATGCGTCTTTTAGTGTTTCCACAGGTGTGGCAGGAACGTCGAGCATCTCATAATACGGGTAAAATCGCGTGAAGTGAACGGGGGTCGAGGGATCTAGATCTACAACCCATCTGCAGAATTCTCTGATCTCGTTCTCATCGTCGTTATACGTAGGGATCACCAGATAGGTGATCTCGAGATGTATATCTTCTTCTTTCATGATCTCACAAGTCCTTAAAACTGGCTCCAACGACGCTTTACAGATTTTCTTATAGAATTCTTCTTTGAACGCCTTTACATCTACATTTGCCGCATCTAAATATGGTGAAATATCCTTTAATGCCTCCTCCGTCATGTAGCCGTTTGTGACATAAGAAGTTGTGAAACCATCTCTTTTGGCGATTTTAGATGCGTCATAGGTAAATTCGTACCATATCGTCGGCTCGTTGTATGTCCAGGATACTCCTCCCACACCATATTCTTTGGCCAACGTCGAAACATCTTCCGGTGTTATCTCTTCCAGAGGATAATCTCCTATACTTGCGGTAGATATCGAATAGTTCTGACAATGCAAGCATCTGAAATTGCATCCGATAGTTCCAAGGGATAAAACCTTGGAGCCTGGATGGAAGTTGTATAGTGGTTTCTTCTCTATCGGATCGACGTTTATTGAGCTGGCAAGTCCGTAGTTCAAGGCGTATAATTTCCCGTCCCTATTCTCCCTAGCCCCACAGATGCCTCTCTTTCCTTCTCTTATCTTGCAGCGGTGATTGCATATATTGCATCGAAGAATGCCTTCTTCTTCGTGGGAGTAGAACGAGACCTCTCTCATCTTTTCACCATATGATCGTAACCTCTTCTCTCTATGCCCCTCTCTATGCCATCTCGCCTTAAGATTATCTCTCTTCTCTCGGTCGCTCTTCCAACCACACTTATCTCCTTCTCTTCAATCTCTTCTATATTTCCCACTTCGTCTTCTCTCACCGTGAAGAGTAATCCATAGTCCCCCCCGCCGTACAGAAGATCATCCAGATCGTTATCTGAAACTAAAGGATCGACAGGGAGCTCATCGAACTCTACGACGAATCCAACCCCACTTTTATCCGAGATCTCATATAGAGAGGCCGCAAAACCATCGCTCATATCTATGGAAGATGTTGCAAATTTTCCGATCTCGATCCCTTCCCTAACTCTCGGTTTTTTGACAGAGATCCTCTCCCTTATCGCTCTTCTCAAATCGTCTCCCATCTCTTTATTTTCTTTTATCATACTCAAAGAAGCCGCCGAGCCGCCGAGGCACCCGACCGTGCAGAGGAGATCTCCCGCATTGGCACCACCCCTTTTAACGATTCTTTCTGCCTCCCCGACGGCGGTTCCAACAATCGTCAATTCTGAGTGTCTATCAATATCTCCGCCCACAAACTCAACTTCGTATTCATCACAACACTCGTTTATCCCATCTATGATCCCATCAAAATTATTTAGGGACATATCCTCTCTCAAGCCTAAAGACGCCAAAAAGCAGAGGGGGGTTGCCCCCATAGAAGCCAAATCGCTCAAATTAACTGCCACAGACATCCATCCAATATCTTTTGGCGTTAATATCTCCGGAAAATCCGTCTTCTCATGCAACATATCCGTGCTAAAGACGAGCATTTTATTCTCTTGACTATGGGATAAAACGGCAGAATCGTCTCCTATACCTAATATGACTCTTTCACTCTTATATTCAATCTTTTTTAGTATCCTCTCTATCAACCCCCTTTCTCCGATCTCTCCAATGACTGTCATTNAAAGAACGAGCCTTGCAACCAATGTTCCTTTCTTCACTTTATTCTCTTCCGCAATGGAATAACATTTTGCTCTTAAGACATATATAAGTTTTCCCCTCAATTCATCTTCAAAGGAAGAGATCGTCTCGTAATTTCCCATTCCCTTTGCGAGGATCAAAAAATCTGGATTCCACAGGTNCCTTAAAAATTCTTTATTTGCCTCTTCCAAGAGCACACCAACGGCCGAACCACTCGGCACTATATTCTCAAACTTCAATCCTTCTGCGTCCTTCACCGTAGCATCATTCATTACATCCCTTTCCTTCGGGGACAGAATAATATTTTTACCCATCGCCTCCAGCTTCTCGATAACAAATTTATCAAAGACGATCTCCCCCGCATTATCCGTCAGATAGAGGATATTTTTACCGTTTAAGATTGTCATCTTGACCTTTTCCAGATTCCCCACCAGCTCTTCGTTCAAAGTCCGCTCAAATTCTTCCTCAAACTTTCTATTTGAAAATTTATACCCTCTAACACCGTATTCCATGGAATTGGCCGCGGCAGCTATTCTCAAAAGAGCGTCCAATTTAAATTTATCCTCATTTTCTTCATAGAACCTCTCCGCCAAAGGAAGCAGTCTCTTGGCAGATTCATTGGCTTCTTTCTTTAATCGTTCGTAATAATCTATATTATTTGATCTCCATTTTATTATCCTATCTCGATACGTGCCGAAAAATGCAGGAGAAAGATCTCTCTCACAATTATTTCCTACGAATCGCAGTATTTCGGCAAGCGTATGAATCTTATCCTCCTCATCTTTCAATGCCAGATCACATTCAAATTTTGCCCTGTCGATGAGACACGGAATACAGTCAGTTTTTATCTTCATCGCTCATAACATCCCAATTTCAAAGATAAAAAGAGATCGATCTCTTAAGAATTTTAGGCGATGCTTAATTAAAAAGAAGTTCGTAACGGCGTGAGCTATCTAAAAATTTGTAGAATAGGGGGGATTTTCTCGATACGGCATTAAAATGCCAACACATTTATATAATATAAACTTGAATTTAAAACCGGCAATTATTTTGTTTTATGGATAAGATAGTTGTGTAAAATTCAGATATCTCATAGAACCGATCAAAGAAGAGGTTAAAGAAGATAAAAAAAAAGGAGGTGAAAAAAAAGATGGATATGCTCTTTGGTGCTGGGCTTGGAAATCTCGTTAGCACATTGTGCCATACGGTGGAAAGTATGCTTCCCGCTGTGGTAGATATCATACTCTGCCGTTAGCAATTGTTGTTAACCGTGATGTTTTTGGGATCCTGCTATCTCCAAGAAAGAACGCTTGTTAGCAACAAAGGTGGATCCTGAAACCTCTCCTCTATCTTAAAGAGTTGTTCGGACGATCGAGGGGATAAAAAATTAATAAAAAGGAGTAGTGTGGAGAACTACCTTTTTAAATATAAATATCAAGCCACAGGGTTTTGGTTTCATTTTATCGGGATTATATCCCACAGCGGCGCCCAACAGTCGTGCAAAAACCAAGTTATGGGAATCCAAAGCAAATCTGATGTCAAGACATTCATTTTTTCACCTCTTTTTTTATTCACATGTTCTATTGGAAATACCATGTTAAAGCCCTTATCACGAGACACGCCAAAAATTAAACTTTTATTTAATGAGGAGCATCGCTATCAGATCACCCGTGGGACCACAACACTCT
>RXIL01000114.1 GCA_004212085.1 Candidatus Methanolliviera hydrocarbonicum | reverse complement strand
AGATCATTGATTGAAGATGTCAGAGAGGAGGTAAGAGAAATAGACGAGCAGATCATAAAACTTGTTGTGATGAGGAGAAAATTGGCAGAGAAGATCTTAGATGCCAAAAAGGTGGATAAAATTAAGATTAACGACGAAGAACAGAAAAGAACAGTTTTGAAAAGGGTGGAGAAGACGGCGAGGGCGAATAATCTAGACGAGAATGCGATCAAAGAGATATTCAAGATACTGATCGAGATGAATGCAAAAAGGCAGTACGAACTTCTCGGTAAAACTAAAAATTAATAAAAAAAAAGAAAAAAAAGAAAAAAGATTTTAGCGTTTTATCTCTTTCTTCTCACCACCAAGTAGGCAACCGAGAGCAGTCCAGCTATAGATATAACCGCTCCAAAACCGGGTATTTCCTCCTCTTCAGGTGCTGGCGCAGGTGCCGCCTCTTCCGCAGGTGCCGCCTCTTCCGCAGGTGCTGGCGCAGGTGCCGCCGGCATTACAACCTTGGCGCTTGTCTGCTCGTATAATATACCGTTCGCGTCTTCTACCGTTGCCAGGTAATCTCCTGTTGGCCAATCTTTGGTTCCCTCAAAGGCCGCATCGAACGAGCCGTCCTTCACATCGGTAACCTGTGTGAGATCTACGCCTTTCCCTTCGACGTGGGCAATCATNGTCGTTCCATCCACTAGATTGGTCGTGCCGCCGACTACAAAGTTCTCTCCCTGAGCCACCGCACNGATCTCATTGAGCGTGATCGCTGGATACTCTACATCCAACAACGCCATCTCCGTTATATCCCTGTTCATGGTCAACTTCTGGTTCTCGAAGAACTTGTTCACGTCCCCCGCGATCATCTCTCCGCTGGCAACCATATCATCATCGTACCGGTAGAAATCATCGGTACACGGATCCACTATCATAACGGTGTATGTGCCAGGCTCGAAGCTTTCCGGCTGGATTATCGAACCCTCATTGGTGAACCAATTTGTAAAGCTGTCCACCGTGAGCGTATCTTCAAACGCATTCTCCACAACGGGCAGGGAAACTACAGCAGCTATATTTCTACCCATGAGCCAAACTTCCACCTCATCAGGACTCCCCGTGGTCGTTCCGCTCACCTTAAATCCATCCAGCGTGGTGATAGTCGTATCATCCAGACTGGCGTTCATCGTCGGTGGCAAAAGAACGAAAGCTTCGATATCATGGATATCGGTACTCTGGTATCCGACTGGCACGTTGTCGTAATATACGATCACCCTGTACGAACCGGTGGAAAGATCCTCTTCAGCGGTATCGAGCTCCACATTGAACGCCCCACCCTCAACTTTGGTCATTATGGGGGCAAACGTCTTGTACTTGCCCTTTAGCATGACGTTTATAGGCGCACCGTCAGGGAACTCAGTGGTACTGCCTGATATAAATACTGTATCTCCAAGAGCGGCAGTAGCTACCTTATCTACTGCTATTGTCCCTTCCGTCACCGTAGGTATCCCAAGCTTCAACCAAGCATAATGGGGCTTCTGGAATATGGACAACAGAGCGAAGATCCCTCCCTTCCGCTCCACTGCTTTATAGTATCCTGTTTGTAGACCTTCTGTCTCCCACGTTTCCCCCTTCGTTACGTTGGCATTGTAGGATCCTATTTTATTCTCCTCACTCATACCCCCATATACGCCGATGATCGATACATTCGCATCGAATTGAATCGCCTCCCCGATGGCGAATGTGCCGTGGCCCGAATCGTCAAGCGATATGACGCTAGGACTGCTCGCCGCGGATGGGTATACCATCCCAACTGCAAACGCCGACATCACCAAAATTGCCGCCAACAAAAGCGGCATATTTCTTATTTTACCCATTTTTACCCTCCTCTTTTTTTGCTTTTCTAAACGTTTTTACTGTATCTACCTATAAGAAACCTTTTTTGTATATAAAACTTTGTCTGCTTTGGAAATCGTCTCCAAGAGAATTATCCGCAATTTGCAACATCCCCTTTGGCATCCCCCAAAACTAAATTAATTTTCCAATTAATATATTTATCGGTCATCTACCGCAAATCCCTCTCCGTGATGGGGTGCCGATCGAAGAAGGGGTTCTTTCCCTTAACCGCGAGAGGGATACCCAAGGCGATATCTGCCTCAATGTAACCGAGTAATATTCCAGCTAACCCTACCCTATACATTATTCTGTTATCCACGTTGAATATACTCGCGGTTTTTACGGCAGAGCCGACTGCTATACCCATATCCAAAAGTTTAAAGGCGCAGAGGGGACCATAGAAGTCTCTCCCCTTCTTTCTATTCTCTTTCATGCTTGCACAGTCAAACCCACACGCACCACAATTCAATCCTATTGGCTCTTCTCCATCCACACCTATGAGAACCACCGCATGAGAGCTTTCTACACCCTTAGCATCTCTTATGAAGTTATCTCCAAGGCTTTCGGAAAGATCCCTCATCTTTTCGGCGAGTTTCTTTAGGTCACCCCCATAGACTAAAGATACCTTCACATCGTCGATTCCCTTCGTCTTTGGAGCCGTTCTTGCCGATATTAAGATATCCTTTGCAACCCCAACGACCGCTTCTTCTTCCAACTCCTCTTCTCTCCTCACTGGCATTCAAAAATCTCCGTATAAAAATCTTCGATTTTCACATGCAAATGGAACATTTGCACACGATTTTAAAAGGCTGAGAGGATACCATAGATCATGTCCCCATATAATAATGCCGTGATGAAGCCCGCGGTTATGAAGACCATAAGTGGGATCTTGGGCGTGACCCACGCCTTCTCTCCAAGGTCATCCATGATCTTCATCTTCACCTCGTCTATCTCTCCCTTCTTCTTTTTAAGACACATGAATAGATACGACGGTTTTTTACTTCTTTCCTCCTTAGGGAGCGTTAATAGATTATAGAATAGAATGGATATTGGAATGAGTATAGTGATGAGAATAGAGTTGATTAGCACGGTTAGAGGGAATATGGTCATGGGAAATATCCCGATCGGTGGATTTACTGCCAATATTCCTGTGGACGGACTGATAGCCATCAACGGTTCCAAAGAGATCAGTGGAAAGCCATCGAATAGTGGATAGTGTGTGAAGAGAAGTGCCATCGTTATGAAAGATTTGGCATCGGCCCCGCCGAATGCACCGATTGAAAAGATGATGTAGGCGATGAAGAATACAATGAAAAACGAGATCAAAAACCACGTGATGTCGTATATATTGAAATTCGCGATATACTCGACCACAGCCAAAGCGATCCCGATCCCCACAAGGGGCAGCCATAATTTATTTGTGACCTTCCTCCTCTTCAAATCTGAGTAAGAACAATAGATAAGGGCGACGAGTGCTATGGATATCCTTATCAAATCTAAATCGAACATGAGATCACGGTTTGGTTATTAGGTCTTCATCCACATCGGCGCTCACGATCGGGGGAACATCTCCCAAAAATGCCATTCTTTCCCCCTTTATGACGACAGTTCCCGATAGTTCCTCATTTTTCCACAATGCCTCCTTAATATTATTTAAAGATTCCTCTAAATCATCCTCAACCATGTTTCCAAATGCCGTCGCGGCGGCGTCTGCCAGGGACACGTCTTCTGAAAATACAGTTACGGCATCTGCGATGCCAAAGCTTATCGAATGGCCCACCGTTCCGGATGATGTGCATATCCCGAGTATCTTCTCTCTGGGTTCTATCTCAAATGCGTATCTCCCGCTTATTGGTGATTCTCCGGCATAAATCCCCACATAGCATCTTTTATTGTTCAAGAGTGCTATATCTCCACCATTATCTATTAAGGCATATTTCGCTCCATCTTTAACCATCTCCTCCACCGCCAACCAGGAGATAGTTCCGGCAACGGCCGCCATTGGACCCACTTCTGTCTTATTCGATGCTGAAACCATCCTTTTAACGACCTCTGGCGTCTCTTCTTTCTCGCGGAGATACGGCTCGAGGGCAATAGAAAAGAACGGGTCTTCACGGATAAAAATTTCGAGATCCTTCCTTGTGTCCAATATGGACTTTTTTGCAGTCTCTATATATTTTTTATCAGATATAATTGTAACGTTGGTCTGTTTTACGCTAAATTTCTCTCTCATCTCATCAATAAATTTCAAGAGCAGCCGTCGGGCAAAGTTTGATGCAGTTTTTGCACACGATGCACCTGGAAGGATCCATCTCAACCCTACGATCCTCTCCAAATGAAAAGACGCCCATCGCGCAGATCGACGAACATATACCGCAATGAACGCATCGTCCATCATCCCTCTTTATGGGCTCCTCTAAGATCTCTACCTCCACACCTTTCTCTTCAAAAGCCTTTGTCACCTCTTCTATTTTTTCTTCGACATCCACGATCATCGTCGCCCATGTCGCCTCGATATTCACCCGCTCCAAGTTGATTAAAACCCCTGTATTCAAGCAGATCTCTGATACAATCGGTTTCCTTATGATTTTTGCAGGAAATTCAAGTCTCATCTTCATTTTACCACTTCCCAACCAGCTTGCTCAGATCACCGCTCGAGATAACTCCAACTATTTCTCCATCTTTATTGATGACAGGCATGGCAGATATGTTATATTTCTCGAGTTTTCTCGCTGCAACGTCCGCGAGGTCTTCTGGCCCCACACTGACGACTTTTTTCGTCATTATCTCACTCACTCTCCCAAATTTACCTCTGGCAACGGACTTTGAGATATCCCAGGAGGTTATGATGCCTACCACTTTGTTATCTCTTGATACGATCGGGAGATGATCTATCTCGTTCTCGATCAAAACCTTCGCCGCCTCCTCCGTTGAGATCTCTTGATCGACCGAGATGGCTTCTTTGGCCATAAGATGCTTAACTGGCGGTTTTATCTTGGTNTGTCTCATATTNTTCAATCTTCCTTTTACAGGAAGTCTTTCTACAGGCATCGAAAGCTCAAAATCCCCCTTCTCTATCCATTCTTTTAATTTTTCCGCCACCTCTCTCGCCTTGTGATAACTGGACATCGGAAACGTCTTTATCTTTTTTCCGTTAAATTCTATGCAGCCCGACTTCAGTTCTTCATAGGTAACCTTCCTCAAGACGGGTTTCTCCCTCCGCTGGACTCCATAGTCCACCAGATTTGTCACGATCTCTTTGTCCTCGATGGACGTGCTCTTGGCAATATCTTCGTTTAATATGGGAATTGGGACTCCCAGACCGATGTATATGGATACACCGTATCGATATATGCTTGCTCCTCTTATAAAATCTGGACTCATCTCCTTAAGATTCCCTTTTACCATAAGTGTACCAAATCCATTCTCCGGATCGTGCTGTGTTCCCTCCCCAATTATGCATCCCTTTGCCCCCCCTAGAAATATCCTTGTTCCCATACCTATCGTCTCATAAGTGGGATCATTAGACAGGGGAGATAAGAGACCGGATCCAGAATAAGAGACATTTCCAAAATGAGGGAATAAAGGACCCATATAGGTATAAATAGTCCCCTCCTTAGAATTTGTCGCCGCGTTGTATCTCTGATAGCCGTTTCTTGGGTTGAGCATCACGGCCTGATTCAGATCATCGATGGTTATACTGGTCTCAAGATTTTTCAAAGGATAACAATCGGTTCCATAAGACTCCGCCCTCACCTCTATCTCTCTTCTGGAGATCAGATCCTCTATAACATGCCCTCCTCCATATTCCATTCCTCTGCTCTTGGATGACTGGGCTGCGCCTATATAGGCATCTACCGCCGCTATACCCGTATATGCCTCGATATCATTCAAAAAAACCTTTCTCATCTTTATTGGTGGATCAGAATGGCCGAAATTCAAAAAAGCTCCAGAAGAACACATAACACCGAAGGTTCCCGTCGTAACAACATCCACCTCCTTTACCGCCTCTTTCGTGCCGACGTCCTTCACGATATTCGGCATCTCTTCTGCAGTAACTACCCTGACGGTCCCCGTCCTTATTTTTTCGTTGATCTCTTCTATATTTTTATTCATTTATTATCTCCGCGATGGCATCTCCAACATCGCTCGTTCCTGCCTTTCCACCAATGTCATAAGTCAAAGCCCTTCTCTCGGATAAATTCTTCTCTATGGCATCTAAAACCGCTTTTGCCGCCTCTTTCTCTCCCAAGCTTTCAAGGAGCATTGAACCTGCCCATATCGTAGCCATTGGATTGGCCTTATTCTTTCCCTTATATTTAGGGGCGGATCCATGTATCGGCTCAAACATACTGGTGCCTGAAGGATTTAAATTCCCCCCAGGAGCCAGGCCGAGACCTCCCTGTATCATTGCTCCCAGATCCGTTATTATATCGCCGAACATGTTCGGGGTCACAACGACGTCGAACCATTCTGGGTTCTTGACGAACCACATCGTCACCGCGTCGACGTAATTGAAACTGGTCTTGACCAGAGGATAATCCTTCGATATTCTACTAAAGATGGTTCTCCAAAATCCATAGATCTCGGAGAGGACGTTTGCCTTATCTACACTAAAAACTTCTTTTTCTCTCTCCATGGCAAGATCAAAGGCATATCTTATAACCCTCTCTGTGCCCTCCTTGCTTATTACGCCTATCTGGTACGCGACCTCCTCCGAATCGCTCTCTATGTCAAGCCCGAATTTAATGTCATAGAGTTCTCGCTCGACCTCCAACTCCTTTTTAGTCTTGCCCTTCTTAGCCGTTCCGCCTATTCCGACATAAAAATCTTCCGTGTTCTCTCTAACAACCAAAAAGTCTATATCTTCCGGCCCCTTGTTTTTTAGAGGAGTTTCTACCCCTTTAAGAAGTTTTATCGGTCTCAAGTTTATGTATTGGTCGAAATAAAATCTAATCTTCAGAAGGATTCCCTTCTCCAAAACCCCGGGCTCCACCCTCGGATCTCCAATCGCCCCAAAATAGATCGCCTTATACTTTGATAATTCCTTTAACTCTTCTTCTGAGAGAATCTCCCCTGTCTCTAAATATCGTTCTGCTCCAAAGGGATAATCTATCCAGTTTAGCTCAAATCCAAAAACTTCAGAAACCGCGTCTAAAACCTTTTTACCTTCATCCATCAGCTCAGGACCAACGCCGTCACCTGGAACGACAGGTATCTTATAAGTGCTCATAATATTGACTTCCGTTTATGTATAGATCCGTTGGTTCTTCTATTTTGATTTAAATATATCGGCTGATGTATAAAGAAAATCTTTTAAGGGAGAAGCTAACCTCATAAATTGATGGATCTGGCGGCTTTTTTGTCTGGGGGTAAGGATTCGGCTTATGCCATTCTGAAAGAGATGGATAAGGGAAACGATATAAGGTGCCTCATCTCGATATATTCAAGAAACGAAGAATCTTACATGTTTCACACGCAGAACATAGAGATGATGCCCCTATTTGCCGCTGCAGCCGATCTTCCTCTGATCATCCAGGAGAGTGAGGGAGTTAAAGAGGAGGAATTGAGAGATTTGGAGACCGCCATAGAGAGAGCACTTAAAGATTATGAATTTGAGGGCATCGTCTCCGGGGCAATAGAATCAAATTATCAGAGAAGGCGTATGGAAAAAATTTGTGATAATTTTAACCTGAGATTGTGCTCTCCCCTCTGGAATAGAGATCCAGAGACAATTCTAAAAGAAATATCGGAAAGAATGGAGGC
>RXIL01000102.1 GCA_004212085.1 Candidatus Methanolliviera hydrocarbonicum | reverse complement strand
GATGCCGATCTTGCACTTTTATCCAAAGGGGAAATTTCTACAAGTAGGCACCGTGGGATGTAATTTTAAATGTGATGGGTGCATATCTAAGATATTGGTCGATCAAGTCGATTCCGCATCTGGAATACTAAAAAGAAGGAGGTCGGAAGATATTATTAAAGAGGCGATTGCCGAGAACTGTATTGGGATTGCCTTCTTCATCAACGAACCAACCGTCTCGTATTATACGTTCAAAGACCTTGCAAAAAGAGCAAAGGATAACGGTCTATCCGTTGGATGCTCGACAAATGCCTATTTTACGGAAAAAGCACTGAGAGCGAGATATATCTCATCCATCTCTAAGGATATCCCCTTCCAGGTGATGCGATTTATACCATTTGGGGAGGCGAGCATCGATCTCGAACCGACGATAAAAGAATCAGAGATGTTGTGCAACGAATTAAGAAATTATCTGAACTACGTTTATTTATTCAACTCTCCTGGAACTGAATATCTGATGTGGATATAAAATTCCATTTGAGGGGATCATAAGCGATGAGCAATTCGATGAAGAAGGTTTTTTTGGAGGATATAGATACACGAGAGCTTTGGAGATGATTCACGCGATACTGGTGGCGGTCAATGCCGACGATAAAGACCTTGGAAAGATTTGGTCTGACGTCATAAGAGGTGATTACTTCAAAGAATTTCACGAAAATATACAGAAGATCGATTCTTATCTTGATATAATAAGATATTTCGCAAAATTGAGTGATAGAGAAGATAGGGGAGAAGAATTAATCGGTTATCTAGAGAAGAGAGTGGATTGTATCGCTTCAAGATCGAGAGACGCCGATGGGCCAAGGGTATATTACTCGATGGGGTATCCTCTATTTGCACTGAATGGAAAGAGGTTTGAGAACGATCTCGTCGAGACAGCGGGGGGAGAGAGCGTGAATAAACTGATAAAAAGAGAGGGGAAACCGGGAATCAATATTTCAAGAGATGAATTTAATGGGTTGAATATATCTGCGGTTAAAAATAAAAGGATATATCGAATTTATCCGGGCTGGGATTTTGGAAGCCCGAGATGGATCTTAGGATTGATGTATATCGCGAACGAAATCCATCCCGANATATTCAATTTTAATATAGATGATGAGGCAGATAAATTTTACAGGAGATTTTACAGGGCTTCGGCAAGGTGATATAGATGAAATTGATAGAAGATTTGATCTCGGATTTGAACGATAAAGATACTAAAGTAAAAGACGTGCACGTCGGTTATGCATGGATCGGAGTTTTNAGCAGAAACTGCGGAGTTGCGAAGAATTCTGGGGCACTGCACGAGAGCAAGGTTAAGGATCTGGGCGAGCTTACTGGAAAAACGGCTATAGAACTGGCTGAATACGCTAAATCATGGAATATGATCGAAGCGGGTATCGGTTTAGCCGCGATAAATTCATTGATCGAGCCGAGTGGTAAAAATATAAATGTGCTCGATTTTTTGCTTGAAAATGCGGATGGAAAGAAGATCGCGATGGTGGGACATTTTCCAAAGGTCTCTGATCTGAGAGATAGGGCAGAGAAGTTGTGGGTTTTGGAAAGAGATCAAAAAATAGGCGATCTGCCGGATACGGCTTGTGAATACATAATTCCAAATGCAGATATTGTTGTCATAACGAGTTCTGCCATCATAAATAAGTCCATCGAACGTCTTTTAGAGCTGAGCAATGGATATACAATCGTATTAGGACCTTCTACACCTATGTCACCGGTTTTATTCGAGTATGGGGTGGATATGATTTCGGGAATAAAGGTGATTGATGAGGAGAGGATGATGAAGAAGATCGTGCAGGGGGGAGGGAAGGTTAAACAATTTGAAGATTCGCTCGAATTTTTGGTGATGGAGAGATGATGGATATTAAAATTGATATGATAAAGGAACTGAAAGGGATATCTGAAGAGGATGTGGAGGTTAGATGGCTAAAACCTGTGGAGGCGATAGGATCCGCAGATAAGGAGTTTGTTCTGGCAAAGGGAAAAGAATTCCTGGTGGAGGCACACGTCTTGGGAGGAGTCGGGCAGGCATTTACGGATGTACCCTCAAATACGAGGGGAAAGGTGAAAGATCTTATAAGGGGCATCTTTGGAGGTTCAAAGGAAAGGGCGATCGCGATAGCCACGTTCAATGCGGTTTTAAATTTGAGGGGCATCTTAGAGAATCCAATACATTGTAAAGATGAAGAGCCGATCGAATGTGGAAAGATACTTGCGCCTAAGATATTGGATGAGTTTGGAAAGGATGCAAAGATCGTCCATATCGGTTATCAGCCCGGACACGTCAGGGCAACGACGGAAACATTTGAGCACGTTTGGATCACCGATTTGGACGAGGAGAATATAGGAAAGATCAAATTCGGCAGAAAGGTCTTGGATGGAAGGACACAGAATGAGGGAGCGATAAGGGATGCAGACGTTGCACTGATCACCGGAAGCACGCTTGTGAACGGCACGGTGTGGAATTTGTTATCTTGGGCAAAGGAATATAATACTAAGGCAATCCTTTATGGAGTTACGATAAAGGGCTTCTGTGAACTCTTTGGAGATGAGTGTTTCTGCCCGATTTCGAGAGAGGTAATGAGATAAATTAGAAAAAACGATAAGTTAATAAGAGAATGAGTTGTCTGCAGATGACATGATATATGAGAATATTACCTGTTCTGTATGCGGGATGGCGTGTGAAGACATCCTTGTTGATATAGACGATGATCACATGAATGTTGAGAATGCGTGTTTGATGGGAAACGCAAAACTCGAAGAGCTTAGAAGCCCGCACAGGATCAAAGAGCCATATATAGATGGAAAGGTCGCAGAATGGAATGAAGCGATCAAGATGTCTGCAGATATCTTAAAAGATGCTACGAGGCCTCTACTCTTCATCGGAAGTGAGACGTCCACAGAGGCGATGCACGTTGGAATAGAGATGGCACAGTATCTTGGAGGGGTTGTTGATAGCAACGCGACGATATGCCATGGTCCAACTGTCATGGGATCGCAAGACGCGGGAAAACCTTCCTGTACGCTTGGGGAAGTTAAGAACAGAGCTGATCTGGTAATATGTTGGGGTTCTAACCCAACGGAATCTCATCCGAGACATCTATCAAATTTTACGCTCTTCCCGAAGGGATATTTTATCCGGAAAGGGAGGATGGATAGGAAATT
Source organism: Candidatus Methanolliviera hydrocarbonicum (assembly GCA_004212085.1). Lineage (GTDB taxonomy): Archaea > Halobacteriota > Methanoliparia > Methanoliparales > Methanoliparaceae > Methanolliviera > Methanolliviera hydrocarbonicum. The sequence continues at coordinate 4,542 of RXIL01000102.1, read as the reverse complement.
GGTGGTTATAGATCCGAGAAGGACGAAGACCGCCGATATAGCGGATTTATATATTAGGATTAAGCCCGGATATGACTATGTGGTCTTCAACGCCTTATCAGCCGCGGTGCGAGGGCAGGAGGTGGATGAGAATATCGGAGATATGACAGACGTCTCAAAAGATCAGATAGAGGAGCTCGCCGATATTATGAAGGGAGCAAATTTTGGGGTCATCTTTGCCGGTCTGGGAGTAGCAAGTTCTGTAAGGAAAAATAACAATGTTAGAGCTGTGGAGCTGCTCGTGCGCGAATTGAATAGATACACCAAGTTTTCGTTGCTCGCAAATAGAGGACACTGCAACGTGGCCGGTTTCAACCAGGTATGTACATGGATGACAGGTTTTCCGTTCGGCGTCGATTTCTCGCGAGGATACGCGTATTATAACCCTGGAGAGACTACTACCGTTGATCTGCTCGATAGAGAGGAGGTGGACGCACTGCTCGTCGTGGGTGCTGCTCTTGCGTCGCATCTTCCGAGAAAGGTCGTGAAATATATGGCGAAGATTCCAACTGTCTGCATAGATCTCTCTCACTGCCCAATGACGATGTTGAGCAATGTCGTTTTGCCTGGCGTTATGGATGGGGCGGAGTGCGAGGGGACCTTTTATAGGATAGATGATGTTCCACTCAGGGTGAAGAAGTTCATAGATCCTCCATTCAACTTCACAACCTCAAACGAGGATACGTTGAAACAGATATACACCGAGGTGAAGAAATGACTAAAATACACGTAAATCTCAACACCGCTTCAACTATAAGGCAGGGGATGGTCATAAAGGGCGGAAGAAAATTGAGCGATGATTACAGAACTGAGGCGGCGTGTTGCTGGCTAAATACGAATGATTACGAGCGGCTTTTGGTGCCGGAGAAGGTGAAGGTCTCGACGAGTGAGGGTGATGTCACCGTATTTGCCAGAGAAGATGATAGCATGTATGAGGGGGAGATATTCATCCCAAGGGGTCCTTGGGCGAATGTTTTGATCAGTTCCGATACTCTCTGCACCGGATCTCCCTATTACAAGGGGATGGACGCCACGGTCGAATGTAGCGATGAAGAAGTTCTTGGTTGTAAAGAGCTCTTCGAGGAACTTTAGTGCTTTGAAGAGGCGCAAATCAAAGATTTGAGGAGGTTCGATCAGAGCAGTCGGCGCACAAATTTTTCTCTTTCTCTTTATTATCCTCTTTCTCAAGAGTATAAGGCTCCCCACACCCCTCGCATATCGCTATAATCTTCTTTTTCTTGGACGGTATCTCGATGGTTATCTCTCTGTATGAGAGTATATCTGTCCAAGCCTTCATTATCTCCGGAAGAACTTCTTCGTGCGGCACCTTCCGAATATTCATATACCAGTCGTAGATGACCGGATAATTCTTAAGCTTCTTTACGTCTATAAAAACTCTGATACCTTTTTCATCCCATTTCTTCGAGGCAGAGATGGCAAATTTTCCTACGTCTCGTATCGTTAATCTTTTGTTTCCAATTCTACATCTCGTCAGCGCCTCTATTGCGTCTGGAAGACAGTTCGTCGTTTCTACCGTGACGAATATGTCATCTTCCAATTCACAACCGAGAAGATCACATGCGTAATTTATCATGGGAATTCCTAAAACAGCCCCAGAGCTCAAATACCCATGGTGCTTCTCGACCTTTTGAATTTGTTCATCTATATCAGTTTTTTTCATCTCATCAACTCAGTCGCAAATCTTCGATTTTTGAGCACTTCTACAAATGAAAGATTCAGTGCCTGAAACACCTCTGTCCGGTGAAGACCATAAAAACACCGTACTCGTTCGCCGCCTCTATCACTTCATTATCCCTTATAGATCCTCCGGGCTGAACTATTCCTCTTATCTTAAATTCTTTTGCGACGTCTATCGCATCCCTGAACGGGAAGAATGCATCGCTTGCCATGATGGAATTATTTATATTCCCCTTCCCCTTCTGCGTCGCGATCCACGAAGAATCCACGCGGGACGTCTGCCCTCCTCCGATTCCGACCGTTCTCTTCTCCTTCACGAAGACGATCGCGTTCGATCTCACCCACTTCACACACTTAAAACCGAATACCATAGATTCTATATCCTCTCTCGACGGTCTTTTATCGGTTACGACCTCCCACTCATCCGGGATCATCTTCGCATCATCCCTCTCCTGAATAGATAGTCCTCCGGAGACNCTTCTAAAATCTAATCTTCTCTCCTCCTCATTTAAGTTTAAATCGCCTCCGAGTCCTCTAACTTCCAGAAGGATCAGGTTCTTTCTTCTCCCAAGGATCTCGATGCTTTCCTCTTCAAAGGACGGTGCTATCACCACCTCAAGAAATAACTTTGAGAGCTCTTCCGCCAGATCTTCTTTTAATTTCCTATTAACGCTCACGATTCCGCCAAAGGGAGAATAGGTGTCCGTTGCAAAGGCATCTCTCCACGCCTTAACAAGATCATCGGATGATGCAATTCCTGTTGGTGTTGCATGCTTCATTATCACGATCGTCGGGTCATCAAACTCCTTAACGCATTCTATCGCATTGTTAGCATCCATTATATTATTATATGAGAGTTTTTTTCCGTGTATCTGCTTTGACGATGCGATAGACGGCTCATCAGTATCATTTATGTAAAAAGCGGCCTTCTGGTGATAATTTTCGCCATATCTTAAATCTTCTGCCTTCTTAAAGCTCAAATTTAGTATTTCAGGAAAATCTGGAAATTTTTCTTCTTCTTTGGAACTATCGGAACTATCTGAACTATCGGAAATCTCGGAGGACAGAAGGATCTCGTATCTTATCGCATANTTTAATGCCTTCGATGCGAGCCTCTTCCTATATCTTAGATCTAATTCACCTTTAGAGATAGTATTTAGCATATCTTTGTAATCCCCTGGATCTATGAGGACGGCGCAACGATCATAATTCTTTGCAGCAAGCTTTATCAGTTGAGCACGATCAAAATCTTTCGCTGCTTCTTTCATCTCGTCTTTTAAAGGATCTATTGACTTTAAGTTGGAGACGAAGAGAAAATCTTCTCTGCCATCGAGCATCTCGTACAGATATGAAAAAGAATCTTTTGATAGACCTTTTACGTTGATATGATCCTTGCTTAAAAGTTTAGCCGTCTCTCCGATTCCTCGAACTTCGATTCCAAGATCCAAAAGACCTTCTGCGAATTTTACCATCCCTCTATTGTCCCAAGCGTTAAGAATTGCACTTTTTATCTTCATTCATCTCTCACGTAATCTTTGNTGGATTTAAACATTTCTTCGTTCGAGCGTTGGATGTTATTATACGAGATTAAGGAGTCTTCTCTACCTCTTCCTCGATGATGATTNTAACTTTTTTAATTCCGTCTATGACGACAGTTTCTCCCTCTTCAAGTTCCAGTTTTGCAATCTCTGAGAGATCTTCTAATTTTCCGATCTTTTTGGCCACGATTTTACTCTATCTCCCTCTTATAAAATAGATACATAGGTCAAACGGGTGCTGAAAGAAATGCCCAAAATCTCAGAGAGAGTCTTCCGCGTTAAAGAGTCATCACAAGAATATAGAAGATTAAAAAGTTTGCCTATAAAGGGCTCGGTTAAGGACAACAGAGTATATAACAAGGCGATGGGCATAGCCACGTCAACCTAGGTTCTATTTTGATATATACTATCAATGGTCTCTCCGCATCTTCCCACTTCTTATCCTTTAGGAAAGAGACGGTGAAGAGCTTATCTTCTTCTTTGTCCAGATATCCGAGCGATTTATAGTATCTCGCTATCTCTTCTCCCTCTCCGTCGTCATCAACGACCCAGGCAACCACGTCTGCCCAATATCCATCTCCGCTCGTGTTTTTGACCCTTTCCCAGATCATTACGCTATTCTTCCCGTCGTCGATCCAGTGTTTCATCTTTTCGATGTGATAGCCAACGCCCTGGATTGGTACGATCTTTATACCAGTACCAGCGGCGACACACGCGGGAGCCAAAGAGATCAACAGTAAAGATATAACGAGAATTATTGGCAACTTTTTCATGTTCATTTCCCCCCCATAAGATGTCGGATCAGGTCCAGACAGGCGTCGAGAAACTCTGCCATACAATTATCCATATACGCCGCCCGTCTGACGATGGGACCGCCACATATCCATATCAGGTTGCTAAAGAGGGATTTGCAGAGGGAAGGAAAGACGGGTATGGAATGATTGATACAATCGAGACAGGCAAGAAGATCCATTTATATTACCCACAGAATAATTTTAAGATCTTCCCGATCGGTCCAAAGATGCATCCGATGCACGTCAGCACGGCAGATCCACAAGCCATTGCAAGGGTGGGACAGATGACCAAAATGTCCTGCTCCAAGACGTGCGCGGTCATACCGAGGATATAGTTGGTTGTTATCATCACCACTTCACTCCGCCTTTATCTCTTACAACTGTTAAAAGATAGATTACTTCGGAACGCACGCGCCCAACAGATTCGGTATAAAATTAAAACTTTGCTCTGTGAGCCCCATGATAAATTTAAA
>RXIL01000162.1 GCA_004212085.1 Candidatus Methanolliviera hydrocarbonicum | reverse complement strand
CGACGATCTCGTCCGTCGTACAGGGCACGTACTCCGTCGCCATCTTATTGACAAATTCTCCACCGCTCAACGCGGCCGTGATGATCAATTTCTCCATTTTTTATACCTCCACTTTTTTATACTTTCTTTAAGATATTCTAATGTAACTTAAAGTTTACCAATAAATAAAAATAAAACTTCACAAATACTCTGTTTACCTCTTCTTAGACATCACCTCCTCTCTAATTTCCATACTCGCTTCTCTGAAGATACGAGAATCCATCTCATCTATATCATCTGCAATCTCTGGTTTGAACTCCATTCGGGAGAGGATATCTCTATCGACGTCTATACCCGGGGCGATCTCCTTTAAAATAAGCCCTTCACTGTCGAGCGTAAAAACACAACGCTCCGTAACGTATAAGATCTCATGATGAGCCTTCCTCGCATAATCCGCACTGAACGTGACGTGTTCCACATCTCCCAGAAATTTTTTAACCTTCCCCTCTTCAATAATCCTCAATCTTCCATCTTTAACCTCTTCTTTCAGCCCTTTCGTCGTGAATGTGCCGCAAAAGATTACTTTTTTGGCATTTTGAGTTATGTTGATGAATCCACCTATCCCCGCGATACGGGACCCGAATTTACTCACGTTCACATTTCCAAATCTGTCACATTGCGCGAGCCCCATGAATGCCAGATCAAGTCCACCGCCATCATAGAAATCGAACATATATGGCTGATCGATGATTGCCGTGGGATTGGAAGAAGCACCAAAATTGAGTCCCCCGGCCGGAACACCTCCGACGGGCCCCGCCTCCACTGTCAACGTAAAAAGATTGGATATACCCTCCTCCGCCGCGACATTCGGCACGGCTTCCGGAAAACTACCGATCCCGATATTCACAACGGCACCGGGCACAAACTCCATCGCCCCCCTCCTTCCTATGATCTTATGGCTGCCCATAGATAATGGTTCGATTGATCCTGCTGGGGCTAACACCTCACCAGAGAATGCCGGATTATACTGCTCGCGAGGATTGCGTCTTCTGGGGAAAACTCATCTAGATCTTTAAAGATCGATTTTTTGATGTTATAATCCTCCGCGGTGCATTCTTGAACGTAATCCACATCTTTTACGGCTTTTGGTAGCCCTGCCATCCCAAAATCTCTCCTTTACCCTTATCTAAGATTTCCATGTTTGCCACGATTACCTAATAATATAAATCTTGCACCTTTGATCGTATGGTTTTGATACCTTTGGACCGGGTCTCAGCCCTCCTAGAATACAGATTAGTATACGGGATACTCCTCAACGTGCTTCATAGCCTTCGCTATCTATTCTCTCATCTCCAACAGTTCTATCAATAATCCGTGTGTTGAGCTTGGATGGACGAAAGCATACGCTATACCGCCAAAATCTATCGGTTCTTCTGGAACGATTCTTGCCCCATTACTCTTCAGTCTATCCACCATCCCCTTTAGGTCTTTAACCTTGAAACAGATGTGGTGTATCCCTTCTCCATTGTTTTGGATGAACCTAGCTATTAGACCGTCTGGGGTGGTCGATTTCACAATCTGGAACTGCGTCTCCCCTATTCTTGCAGATTTCACGACCATGTCATCCATCGGCATCTCCCACTCCGTATCAAATTCTATGCCGAAGAGGTCCTCGTATAGTTTCACGCTCTCATCCATGTCTTCAACGGCGAGAACCACCTCCTCTATATTCTGTATGTAACTCTTTTTATCTTCCATCATTACCCATCCTCCAACTCTTTATACAGGTCCCTCTGGATCGCGTACTTCATTATCTCGTTCGTTCCCCCACCTATTCCCAACAGGCGTATATCTCTCAGATATCTCTCAACGGGAGATTGGCAGGTATAACCGGACCCAGCGAAGATCTGAAGTGCCTCGTTGCATATATCAAATCCCTCTGTGGCATTGAATAACTTCGCCATCGCGGCCACCTTACCGGATTTCATGAAATCCGTATCCACCGCCTTAACCGCATTTATCGTCATCAATCTCATCGCCTCGAGTTTCGTCGCCATCTCGGCCATCTTGAAGCTTATCCCCTCAAATTCGGATATGTGCCTGTGAAATTGCACCCTCTCCGTGGAATATTTCAAAGCCGCCTCGAATGCAGCCCTCGCGACGCCAAGACACTCAGCAGAGATATATGCCCTCTCCGGACCCAACATCAGTGCGAACATGTTTGTCGCTCCTGCCCTCTTTTTCTCCTCCCCCTCCACTTTTACTTTTGTCTTCTCTTCACCCGTGTAGAAGACGACGTTATCCTCTGGAACCCTGACGTCGTTGAACTTCATGTGCCCAAGGTGCAAGCCGTGTAGCCCCATCATTCTGTACTCCTCGACGACCTCAAAGCCGTCCCACGCCGATTCGACGACGAAGGCGCCATTCCTTGCATAAACCAATAGATAGTCCGCGATGCTGCCATTGACGATAAATCTCTTCTCCCCGTTCAATACGTACTCGTCATCCTCTTTCCTAGCAACTGTCTTCATCCTGCTGAGATCGCTGCCCGCATCCGGTTCCGTATAACAGAAGGATCCCACTTTCTCACCTTTTATGATCGGAGTGAGATACCTCTCCACGTCTTTACCCAGATATCCGGGCAGTGCACCAAAACCATAGGCGGACGCCGTCATGCTCATGTCCACGGCGAGACTGACCGCGGAGACTTCCTCGCAGACGATGATAAACTCCATGAGTCCTTTTCCCAAACCTCCGTATGCCTCCGGATACATCACTCCGAGATAACCCCTCTTGGCAAATCTCCTTATCACGTCCCAGATCTCTATTTTTCCTTCTTCGATCTCTTCGGTATATGGAACGACGTCTTCCTTCAGTGCTTCTCTGAGATCATATCTGAACTTCTCCTCTTCAGGTGTATAGTATCCCATCTTATACTCCTAAAAAATGAAAAAAATAGAGAAAAAATCGAAGATTACTCCTCGATCGGCTTGAAGTAAGCCATATCATCAAATCTTCCCACCGGCTCGTCCACCCAGACTGCCTGAACGCGCATGCCAACTTTAACGTCTTCCGGTTTTGCTTCTCTTAAAACGGTGGGAAAATTGGTGTCTGCTCCATCCAGTTGGACGGCAATTACCGTAGAGTCCTCGGCTATGGAAAGAGCCTGTACGGTACCCTTATCGCTCACTTCAACCCAATATTCTGTTCTATCGATCCTGAGTTTGGTATGGCACCTTCCACAGTATGGCTTTGGCGGCACGTAAATTATCCCACAGCCCGGACACTTTACGCCAAGTACCCTTTTATTTTTCAACCCCTCCAAATATCTGTCCATGACCTTGTCCGCTTTGAACGTATAAGCATTTAAAGGCCATTCTCCTGGTATAGAAATCGTCTCTTCTCTCTCTTTCTTCTCCATTATTCTCACCTCTTTCTGGGGGTATCTCCCAAGACCGTAACGGTGATGAGATTGACGGAACCACCCCATCCGTGGGCGACCGCGTTGTGTACGTCCTTCGGCACCTGGAAGTCACCAGCTTTGCCCATTATCTGTAACGCGCAATAAGCAACGCGCTCCATGGCACTTGCCCCGATTGCATTTGTGGATAAAGTACCGCCTGATGGATCCGTCGGCAGATCTCCATCCAGCTCCATGACTCCATCGTCCAACGCCTTCGGAGCTCCCCCCTCCTTACAGAGGAAGAGCCTCTCATAGAAGAGGAGATGCTGAGACGAGTATGGCTGATAGATCTCCGTGAGGTCGATCTCCTTCTCCGGATCGCTTATGCCGGCCAGCTTGTACGCCTTCTTCGCGGCCATCTTGCACCCCCGCTGTTCGGCCGGATCCACATTTGCGGATCCGCTTCCGAATAGGCCTATTATTGCACATTCATCCGCACCAGATGCACAGCTCTTGATCCATGCTGGCCTCTCACATATCTTCCTCGCATTCTCTTCTGTTGTGAAAATCATCGCACATGCCCCGTCGCTCGNCGGACAGACGTGCCCAAATCTCAAGGGATATGCAATCATCGGCGTCTTTGCCACCTCTTCAGGTGTTATGCCCGCAAACTTTCTCAGGTGTGCGTATGGATTCTTTGCCGCGTTGTTTCTGCACAGGGCGCTGACCTTATCCAGGTGTTCCGTTGTACAACCCGATCTGTGCATGTAACTCGTCGCCTGAAAGACGGTCACACCGGCGGCACCACCGCCGGCTGCGCTGCCGGCCATATTTGTCATCACCTCATAAGGCATACCATAATTCATCATGGCAAAGACATCCGCGGTCATCGTGGTGCCCAAACCGAGCGCCGTGTCACCGTCCGATTGCTTCTCGAATGCAATTGCCATGACCGTATCGTAGAGACCGGAAGCCACGGCATAATAGGCACCCTGTGCCACCGATCCCCCCGTCGTTCCCCCTGTCGTTATCCTCATCAGCGGTTTTTTGTATGCTCCCCAGTACTCTCCACCCCAGAGTTCTGGCATATTCATGCCCTCGAAGGCAGGCATGTTTCCCGTGGAGAACGCGTCTATATCCTTAGGCGTAAGATCGGTCTCATCATACGCCATCTTAACGGCTTCATAAACCAGCTCAGGCATATTCACATCTCTCCTCTTGGCTACATGTTCTGATAACCCAACTCCAACGATCGCAACATTTCTCATTCTTATTCACCTCCCAATATGAATACTACATTTTCTTGCGCGCATATTCCGGTCTGCCCGTGTGCCAGCGATGTTCTTACGTCTTTCACCTGATGCCCTCCCGCCTCTCCGCGTATCTGCATCGCGGCCTCCGCTATCCTTATGAGGCCGGTCGCGCAGAGCGGATTTGCCGACAAAGCTCCACCGGACGGGTTAACCGGTAATTCTCCATCTATCTTCGTTATTCCGTCATCTATCAGTTTTTTGCCCTCTCCCTCTTTGCAGATGCCCAATGCTTCGTAGAAGATAAGTTCCTCGTGGGAGAAGTTCTCAGAAACCTCGACCAGATCGATCTCTCTCTTGGGATTACTTATTCCGGCCATCTCATACGCATTTTCAGCGGCAAGTTTGAGTGAGTCGCATCCAGAGAGCGTTCTCTCTCCCAGATNATACNNNTCTTGGCAGTTTCCCACACCTTCTATCCAGACGGGACTGTCAGTGATCTCTTTTGCCCTCTCTTCACTCGCCAACAAGATCCCGCATGCGCCGTCCGTCAGTGGATACGCGTTCAATTCCCTTATCGGGGAGTAGAGCATCTTTGAGCCCAGAACTTTTTTTGTCGTGATCTTCGGCATCTGTCTCATCGCAAATGGATTCTTGGCAGCATTCCTCAGATTCTTGACAGAGACCTTCGCGATCTCCTCCTCACTCACGCCGTATTTCTCCATGTAGCACTTTGCCTGCAAAGCGGCGGCGGAGACCTCATTTAGCAATCCCATCGGGTAATCGTACGTCACATCTAACGTCAGTATTCCCGGTATATACGCCGGGTAACAGGAAGCCATACTGCTTCCCACCACAAGTGCCACATCGTGATCTCCCGACAGGATTCGCATGTAGGCGTATAGCGCGGCGACCGCCCCGTCCATCTCAACCTTCGACTCATCCTTCAGATGGGCACCCACCGGTTCTACCGTGCGCATATTTGAGATCGTTCTACCGTCAAGATAATCGTTTTGAGCCGTTATAACGGTGTCTACATCCGCTTTAGACAGTCCAGCCATCTTCAATACGTCTGTTACCACATCGAATATCATCATCTCCCTCGAGCTATCTTTGTTTCCCTCATGTTTACTTTGGGCATATCCGACTATCGCAACCTTTCCATCCATTTTTATTCACCTCAAATTGGTTTATAGTATTTGAGATCGCCCAGTTCTCCATTGGGCTCATCCGTCCATACCGCCTGAACCTTCATTCCTATCTTTACGTCTTCCGGTTTAACTTCGCCTAAGCGGTGCACGAGGCAGGAATCCGTCCCATCGTGTTTTATCAATCCTATTATCTCCGGTTCTTCCAATTCTTTCAATCCTCCCTCTCCTCTATCCAATTTCACTTGAGCTACCGTGAAGCTCTCGACCGTTCCCTCATCGCTCACCTCTACCCATTCTTCGATCTTCGTGAAGCATCTTCCGCATATCATCCTCGGCGGCAGATAGACGCACCCACAGTTTGGACATTTCACACCGAAGAGTTTTTTATTCTTTAACTCCTTTATGTATCTGTCCATGTACTTGCCGACCGACCAGCTAAAAGAGGCCGCTATCGGCACTTTCACCTCTACGACATTCTTCAGCTCTCCCATTTTTTTCACCTCCTTTTTATTTTCACTTCCATTTTGTTTAGCTATTTTCCATCCCGTTTGTATTAATTTTGTCACTTTTTTTATCTGTTAATTTCCATTTATTTGCGCTTATTAGTTTCTACTTTTTCAATCCCTTCTCGACCACCTCCATCAATTCCGGTCTCATTATCTTTCCTACGTCCGTCCTCAAGACCTTATGGAATACAAAGTTCTTCGGTATCTTGTATCCCGCGATCTTTCCTCTGCAGTGTTCTCTCATCTCCTCTTCCGTGGCTTTTCTCCCCTCCTCAAGTTCCACGATCGCCGTAACCGCCTCTCCCCACTTCTCATCCGGAATACCTACCACTGCGGCATCCTTCACTCCCGGATATTTCCTCATTGCCTCTTCGACCTCCTCCGAGTAGACCTTTTCTCCTCCGGTGTTTATCACGTATCCTCCACCCCTCCCTTGGAGGTGGAATCCTCCTTTATCGTCGACGTATCCCTCGTCTCCGACGAGGAACCATCTTTTCCCGTCCATGACTGTCCAATCCTTCTTGGCCTTCGATGGTGCCTTCCAGTAACCAAGTCCCATGAATCCACCATATACAAATTGAGCTCTCTCACAACCGGGTTTTGCCTGCTCTCCGGTATCCAAATCGAGAAGAAGACTACTTGCGGAATAACCGTGTCCTTTACGCATATAAGTCGTGTGTTCCGGTATTTCTTTATCTATGGAAGTTGCGGGCGATCCAAATCCTATCCCGGACTCCGTGGTTCCATACATATCCAAAACTAGGAATTGTGGGATGAGATCTAAGAATCTCCTCTTCAGATGTGCCGACCATCTCACACCGGACGTCTGTATCACCCACAGAGAACTGGTGTCATAGGGTCTTCCCTCCCTATCAGCCCTCTCCAATTCCTCGATCATCGGTATCGCGAACGCATCTCCGACTATCGCCACCGAGTTTGCCCTCTCCCTCTCAACCGTCTCCCAAAATATCTTTGCATCGAATGGCTGCGCGGGCTCTTGAAAGATGCCGGTGGCTCCCATGGCACACTCATACGTAAAGAGGGCTTCGTATCCTAAGCCGTGCATTACCGAGGCGGGAACAATCATACTAAGTCTCCCCCCCGTTAAGAGGCCGTAAGTGAGTGGCTGTCCGGTAAGGTGTGGCCATAGATATTGATAAATAAGCCTTTTAGTGACGTCGTCTGTCAAGACCGGATATAAGATATCTCTCAGCCCCTTACTTTTCGAGAGGATATCCCCGAACATCTTAACTATCGGCACAAGAATCGTACCAAGGGGTCCAGTTTGTCCAAGAAAATTATCCGCCGTCCCCCTCAAAAAACTTTTGTCGTTGAGGAGGGAGTATGACAGCCCATCCCATGCGGACTCGAACCCCGAAGAAGCCATCCCCCACCTCATCGATCCGACCCTGTTCCAGTTGTCATAAAGGACGCCCTTCGGCCAGCCCGTCGTACCTCCCGTGTACATCATAAAGCAAAGATCGTTATTTCTCACGTCCCAATC
>RXIL01000061.1 GCA_004212085.1 Candidatus Methanolliviera hydrocarbonicum | reverse complement strand
ATCTCTCGAACGCCCGAACAATCTTTCAGTAGCCAAATTTGTATCGATACGCCTACCATCTTTATCCATCAAACTGGTTGGAGTTGGAAGATTCTTGAATAAATTTATCTCATCCATTTTTATCACTCTTTACGTTCTTGGCACCAAGTTTATAAGGTTATTCCAAGTTTAACGTTAAGACATGATAACGTATTAATCATATATAAATTCTTGCGTTTTGTCGCTGTGCCTTCTCGGGCAAGTACTGCACAGCTCCCACATTAACATATCAACAGATTTGAATATCACGGGCATTTTATTCAGATCATTGTCTACAGATCTCACTGGTTGAGTTCTGGAGCATCTTATCTCGGTTAATTTTTCAACTTCTTCGCTGGTCCAAACCAGTTTTTTACGTTTGCTTTCGAATGGCATAATATCTGGCACATAGAGACTGGATCATAAACATAAGAGAGGGGCAATATCTATAAATAACCTCTAACCAGCCAAAGCCGTGGATCTACTCCTCCTCATCATCGCCATCCTTTTTGGCTTTCTCCTCGGTGTGGTCTCCGGTCTAACTCCCGGAATACATGTGAACAATCTCGCATTACTCCTGTTGGGTATCGCACCTTTGGCTCCTCTGCCTCTTCCCTATATAGCAGTCTTAATACTCTCAAATTACATAGCGCATACGTTCTTTGATATAGTTCCTTCTGTTTTTATTGGTGCCCCGGATGAAGAAACCGCCCTGGCGGTGCTTCCCGGTCATAGGTTGCTCTTGGAGGGGCGTGGAATTGAAGCCATAAAACTTTCCGCCACGGGAAGCGCCCTTTCAGTCCCAATCTCCCTCACGATGATGCCGGTACTTTCTATTCTCTTCATTCACCTCTATGCGACCGTCGAATCGATGACCCCTCACATACTGATCGCGATCTTGATCTTCATGGTTTTCATGGAGAGAGAGGAAGAGATCCCAGGGCAGGGTTCTTTCTCTTTCTCCAGACAGAGAAGAAGACTCTTTGCAATTTTATCGATATCTCTCTCTGGGCTCCTTGGAACCTTTGCGTTCAGATACCAAGATATCTTTACACCACTCATACCGATACCCTCTTCTTTTCTTTTTCCCCTTCTGACCGGTCTTTTTGGCGCTCCAATCATCGCCCAGAGCATAAGAAACAAGCCACAAATACCAGAACAGGATAAAAGAGAGATTGCGATGAAGAAGAACATATTTAAAAACTCTTTCATCGGCAGTTTATCGGGCTCCTTGGTCTCCTGGCTCCCGGGTGTAAGTTCTGGTGTGGCAACGGTCTTGGCAAGATATTTCGTGCGGGGAGAATCCGAGGAATTTATAATATCACTATCGAGCGTTAATACGTCAAACGCCCTCTATAATCTTTTATTCTTCTATCTGCTTGGAATATCTCGCAGTGGAGCCATAAACGGTGTGAAGAGCTTATTGGGCTTTATATCCCTCGATTGGTTTCTGATCTTCCTCGCCGTTGCAGTTCTCATCTCCTTATTCTCTTATATCTCTCTTTTACATCTCTCCCCATCTTTATCGCTCATCTTCACGAGATTAAACTATACAACTCTCAATATATCAATCTTGATCTTCCTCTTTGGGATGATATTACTCTTCACAGGGATAAATGGAATCTTGTTGTTTCTGCTCTCTTTCTTCGTCGGTTCGGCTCTCCAAAAGTTAGGCGTAAAGAGAACAAATGCGATGAGCTGTATCATGATTCCAATTATTCTGATGCGTTTTAATATCATTTGAGTGATTTTACAACACTCTCAGCACCTTGCACGAGAAAGACGGATCCCAGAAGTATCATCGCAATCCCGGAAATGTTTATAATGGTTAAACTTTCGTTTAATAGAAGATACGCGATCAGAGAGCATACCACATATTTGCATCCGGTGAGCGGCCACGCTATAGAGGCATCTATGTAAGATAAAGCGAAGAAAGCGAGCAAAAAAGCAACGACGAGTAAAACCACGGCAAAAAAAGATATCTTAAAGACCATGAATAGTACAATATATACTATCGAGATGATGAAGGCGATTTTAAGTATGTGTGACGATTTAAACCGCGTGAATAGAGAGAGCCAGACCAGAGCGAAGACCACAACCGCCATCCACAAACCTTTATCTGTAAGTAAAGAGCTATAATTTGCGATCTCTATTCCCTGTTTGAACGCAACAGATGCTAACCCATAGACGATGCCCGAAAAGATTGCCAGTATGACTCCAACGTCAAATTTGCGGTGCAATCAATGCCACCCCCGCTATAATTAGTGCCATCCCAAAGACCTGCCATATAGATAATCTCTCTTTTAGATAAGAATATCCCAAGATCCCGGTGGCGATGAACTGCAACGAAGTTATCGAGAAGAGTATGCTAACCTCGCCAAACTTTAGAGATAATATCCAGATAAGATATCCCAAGATCCCGGTGACTAGACCTGTGACAAGATACCCGTCGATGAGGTCAAATATCTTTGAGTAATGCTCATACTTAAATGCCTCTGACCAAAATTCTTTCGAGAGATATCCCTTGGGTCCGTGAACGAGTGGGCCGGTCCAGAGTGGGAATAGCTCATTATAAATCTCTTTTATACAATTCCCTATTGTGCCATAGTTAGGTGCAATATTGACAGAGTTCCATTGCTTGAAGAATATCGGGAAGGTACCCATCAGTATCGCGGATATGACGACTAAGATCAGTACGGTATATGAGGGCACGGTTCTACTTTTCGTTACGTTATAAAAAACTATTCCTAAAACATTCTATAAGACAGTGATATGACACCCAAAGAGCCTACACCATCTAAAAGGCAACCTCTTTATACCATAACCCCAAACATTCCGACGAGATGGGCAGCGTAAAAGACCTTAAGGTAATCGAGAAACCCACAGCAAAAAAGTTGGGCGTTGGAAGATTTGTCTTCTCCGATAGGTATTCTATCTTTGACTGGGGCGAGATGCCCGATCTGATCGAGGGCAAAGGAAAGGCTCTCTGTGTCATATCTGCTTTTTTCTTCGAAAAATTGGAAGAAAAAGGGATAGCGACGCATTATAGGGGTCTAATCAAAGATGATAGATCATACAGATTGGAGGAGATAGAAGGTGCGGCAAATGAGATGGAGATAGATCTGGTGAGGGTGATAAAACCAAATTTTTATGGTGGTAAATACAACTACGGTCTCTTCAAAGAAGAGCACGGAAATTATCTGATCCCGCTCGAGTTCATATACAGAAACGTGATCGTGCCGGAATCTTCTTTTTTAAGAAGGGTCAAGAAGGAGGAGATAAATATAGCGGAATTCGGATTGGATGATCTTGAGGTCGGAAAAAAGTTAAAGAAGCCCATATTTGATGTGAGTACGAAGCTGGAAGAAGAAGACAGATATTTAAACTGGGGCGAGGCGAAAGAGATCTCTGCCCTAAAAGATTCAGAGATGGCGGAGGTAAAGAGAATTTTATCTTTTTTGAACGTTCTTATAGATAAAGAGGTATCCAATGCTGGAATAGAAAACATAGATGGAAAGATAGAACTCGCTTTAGACCCACAGAGAGAATTTATGGTTGTAGACACGCTCGGGACGTTGGACGAGTGCAGATTACTTCACAACGGTTTAAATTTGAGCAAAGAGGTTATCAGACGGTATTATCTGCCGTCTGAGTGGAAAAAAGAGGTCGATAGAGCCAAAGAAGAGGCAAAAAAAAGAAGAATAGGGGATTGGAAATCCCTCTGCAAAAAGACTCCAGAAGGGCTCGACAAAGAATTCAAAGAGATTATAAGTTCCATGTATCAATCTGCCGCGAATGAGATCACAAGGGAGAATTTTTTTGATGCTCCGCGGCTTAATGTGGTTATGAAGAGGTATGAAGAGTATTTGGATGGAATATAGAAGAGCGTTCTAGGAATTCTTCTATAATCCTACTACATTCTTCCGGTTTATCCATCATAGGTGAGTGTGCAGCATCTGGTATAATTTGTAGCATTGAATCCTTGATCTCTCTATTCAGATATGAGGGTAACATCTTCAACATATCTCTCTCACCGGAGATGATCAGCGTTGGAATATTTATTTTGGCGAGACGGCCGCTGATATCATGTTCCATAAGCTCTTTTAAACAATTATGTGACGCATACTTCGGTGTATTCCTCGCTCTAGCCATCGTATCTTCGAGAACCTCCCTTGAAGGCCTGTAATGTTTGAGTATCGGCATCACCATCACGAGTAACTCATGAGGGATAAGAGGAAACGTTAGAGACAGTAGGCGATCATATATCGGCATTTTTCCGATCAACCCCACCATTCTTCCAATTGGGCCAGCTAACGCACCAGGATCAACTAAAACAAGCTTAGATACCTTATCCGGATGATCCAATGTATATGTCAGAGCTGTAACACCACCCATCGAATGGCCAACGAGTATAACATCGTTTAGCCCGAGTTTTTCTATCAAGGCATGTAGATCATTCGATAGTGTCTGCATGGAATAATCGCCATCGGGTTTATCCGATCTGCCATGTCCCCTATGATCATATGCGATCGTATTGTATCTCTCTGAAAAATGTTCGATCTGTGAGCTCCATACAGAGCAATCATCCATCAATCCGTGAATAAAAACCATCGATTGTCTATCTGTCTCTCCACGTGTCTCGTAATATAGCTCTATCTCATCTACTTTCATTTTCATAAAAACCACCTCATCAGATCGAATATCCTCACGTTATTTTATCATGTTCATTTTTAATAAACTTATCTAATCGTAATCGAATGATCTCGGATTTGTATGATCACATCATCCTTTTGACCTCCGCCACGATCTTCGGTAAGACCTCCCCAACCTTTTCATGAATCACCACATCCGCGATCCCGTCGTAAGGCGTCCTTTGTATGTTGATTATGACGAGCTTTGCACCACTCTTCTTAGCCAAAGGGGGCAGATTTGCAGCCGGATAGACGACCAGGGAAGATCCGACGGATAAAAAGAGATCACATTTGCGCGCATACTCCATCGATCTTGAGAGTGCATCTTGGGGGAGCATCTCTCCAAAAAATACAACATCTGGTTTGATTATGCCACCACATTCACAGATCGGAGGAATTCTTTGTTGTTCCATTGCCATGGCTAAAAATTCTTCAAATTCCATCTTCTTCCCGCAATACATACAACTGGACGTGCGAATAGATCCGTGAATCTCAATCACGTTCCTATTTCCTGCCCTGTGATGGAGCATATCTATATTTTGTGTTACTATACATTCGAGTTTTCCCATCTCTTCGAGTTCTGCCAATGCTTTATGCCCCTCATTCGGCTCCGCCGTGAATATCTTGGATATATCCATCCCTTCAGCAAGTTTCATGATCTCTTTCAGATCAAACCCCGCGAGAAACGAGTTTATACTTCCAAACTTCACCGGATCGATCTTCTCCCATATCCCCGTTCCGGGACTTCTAAAATCCGGTATTCCAGATTCTGTGGACATCCCAGCCCCACTTAAGGATATGGTCAACCCTGATTCACTTATGAGTTCCGCCACTCGTCTTATCTTACTTTCCATCCCTATCTTCCGCCTCATATATTTATAATCTCTCCCGTCACTGTTTCATCGATTTTTAGGATCCCATATGACTTCCTCGCCATCCCTGGATTGAAGAGCAAGAGATCGTCGACCCATTCGTTCTTTGCCCGGTGCGTGTGACCATAGATTATCACGTTCACGTCATCGAATCTTTTTCTTATCTTCTCTTCGAGCCCAAAGGGTGACCCCCAACCGTGGATTACGCCAATTTTTATCTCTCCTACCTTAAATTCCTCTCTTTCGGGAAGTATCTTCTTCACCTCTAACATATCCATATTTCCCCGAACCGCCACCACCTCGTTGATATCCCTCAACTCATTTAATAATTTTAGAGAGGTGATATCCCCTGCATGAACGACCAAATCTACTCTCTTAAGCTCCTCTATTATCTTCTCATCAATACTCCCGATGCTATCCGCATGCGTATCTGAGATCACTCCCAGCTTCATCACTTGGTTCCACCCCATACTTACATAATTATCCAACTGATCATTGAACGATGAAATTTTTCGGGAAATCTCGGATGGTCTCCTCTGCCTCCTTCATTATTCTTTCCACGAGCTCTTTCACCGTTGGCACATCGTTTACTCGCTGTGCACATTCTCCAGCGGCGGCAAGCCCCTTCTCTTCGTCTCCGGCATACGTGGCCGGAAATCCTTCCAGCTCTGCATCCATTATCTCGGGGTCTGTACTGAAGATGTCGTCTGCTTTACCAATATACAATCCAGGTGTCCTCTCCGCGGTAAGTTCCGCGAGTATTAGCGACGCACGAGTTTTCATGTACCTCGCCGGCCCGACCATTCCCCTCGCCACTATCGTACCCATATCTCCGGTCTTTATGACAGTATCTCTCCAGAGATCTGGAAAACCGGGGGAAGACTCCTTCGTCGCCAGAAATCTGGTCCCCATCTGTACCCCAACCGCCCCAAGTGCCAGAGCGGCTACAAACGTTTTACCGTCGCAGAATCCACCAGCCCCGATAACGGGTGTTTTTACCGACTCTGCCACCGCGGGGAGCAGAGTCATCGTATGAACGGGATCCCATGCGGTATGAAATCCAGCTTCGTGCCCAGAGGCGATTATTCCGTCACAACCGGCCTTCTCACATCTTCTTGCGGCGCGAACAGATGGTACAACGTGGAACCATGTGAGTCCAGCCGGTTTAATCGTCTCTGACCAGGGTAGTGGATCGCCTGCTGAAGTAACTATCACCTTTAACCTCTTCTCCATATCTGAGTCTGCTTCTCTGACTTCGAGCATCGTTTTGATATACTCTTCCGCCCCCCCTCTCAATTCTGCCGATACCATGACGTTCGTTCCAAAGATTCCTCCCGATTTCTTTGTCTCCCTCTGTACCTTATAGTAGATCTCCCTCAAAAGATCGGTCTGATCAATATCTGGATCGGCGCCGACACTCTTGGTGAGGACTTCGTACATCTGGGGTCCGTACATACTGCTAAAGAGTCCAGAAGAACTGATCAAGCCCAGTATTCCAGTATTTGCCGCGGCTATACAGATCTCATTCGTACTGAGCGGACCCATCCCCGCCTGTATGATCGGATACTTTATCTCAAGCATATCACACAATTCTGTCTTTATCATGTCTATCACCTCGTGATGGTTCATCGTTTACGGTTCTATATAATGATTTTGAATATGGATCTTTCTCGAATTCTGAAGAATACAAGATGAATAATATGTCTCATCTCATATCTAAAGGGTTATGAACAGGAATTGGGAGGAGTATAATGATAGAGTCTCTAATCTAAAAGGGAGAGATCTACATCTTGAGTTATTGGCCTCGTAGAATAAAGAGATAGAATTTCTGGAATAAAGACCAGAGAGAATAGCTATACCTTATTGAGAGGGTCTCATTATTTTTGAATCCCTCCATGAAATTTATCTTCTATGATATGCTTACTATGGTAAGATAAAGACAGTCATGCCATCCATCGATTGATCGAGGAACTATTTAATTGTTCGATACAGCAGATTTAGATCAACCCAAAAAAAGGCAATTTGTCTTTTTTCCTGTAAACCAGAGCTTGACATGTGGCGATAAGGTCGCCTACGTCATTTTTAACGGTGATGTCATAAGTTCCGATTCTTCTGGATACACTCGTCTCTTTTGCTTCCGCGAATAAAAGATCTCCTCTTGAAGGAGGCTTTATGAAAGTAATGTTCATGCTTAGGGCGACCGCCACAGTTCCGTGCGAGTTCGAAGCAGTTTCAAATGCCTCATCTATCAGAGAAAATATTGCTCCTCCATGTGCCATACC
>RXIL01000089.1 GCA_004212085.1 Candidatus Methanolliviera hydrocarbonicum | reverse complement strand
TTAGGAAGTTCTTATGAGAGCTTTTTCTGGGCGCACAACGTCATTGCAAAGATTTTTTCTCTCACGATCGTAATAATCCTTGCCTACGCTACATTCAAAATTCTCCCAGAGTTTTTATCTTTGGTAGAGGAATTTATCGAGAGTCTTTTCCCCTCTAAAAAAAGAAAATCTCTCTAAAAAGAGAATGAAAGGTTTATATAATAAAAAAGTATGGAAGCGATAAAAATGATGGAAGAAGAGGACGAATGGGGATTGTGGGACAGATATATGGACAAGATTGATGGACGCCGCAAAGTTTGTGGTATGGATCTGGCAGAGCTGGCTAATAAATATGGCACGCCACTATACGTCATCTTCGAATCCATCATAGAGGATAACTATAAAAAATATAAGACTCTGGAAAAAACGTATAAAAATCACCTCCTATGCTACGCGGTGAAGGCCAACGCGACCTTTGCCCTGCTCAAGCTTTTATCAGGATACGGCGTCGGTGCGGATGTGGCATCGGAGTATGAACTTAAATTTGCACTCGATGCCGGGATACCGCCGGAGAAGATAAGGGCCAATGGGAACTGTAAGAGCGACTATTTTTTAGAAGAGTGCGTTAAAAGGGGTATAATTATAAATGTAGATCCTGAAGAGGAATTGTACATCTTGAATGACGTTGCCCAAAAGTTGGGTAGTGAGGCAAGGGTCAACCTTCGTCTCTCCGGCTTCCCACTCGAAAATATTACCTCGCCAAATATCTTCACCTGCGGCGGATGGACCAAGTTCGGAACGGATATTAGAAGGGCGAGAGATGTTTTTTGGAACGTTAAAAAACTGACGAACATAAATCTGCAAGGGCTGATGGTGCATCTGGGCTCGCAGGTGACGGAGGTGAATGCCTACGCAGACGCCCTAAATATTTTGATCGAACTGGTCAAAGATGCCGATGATGCCGGTATCAAGATTGAAGAGATCGACCTGGGTGGCGGTTTTGGAATCTCCTATATGGGGGAGAAAGGATGGAAAGAGACAAAAGAGAAGGTCAAAGAGGCGGGTTTTCATCGTACCTGGCAAGATGCTCCGCTTGGGTACGCATACGATACGAAACGGGAAGAGCTGGTCTGGCAAGGAGAGGAATTCTATGCACCCCTCACTCCGGATCTATTCATCGAACGTCTGTTCAGTGATCCTCTCCAAAGTAAACTTAAGGAGATCGGGTCTCCATTGCTCGTTCTGGAGCCAGGAAGAGGGATCGTGGGGAACGCCGGGTTGACTATCTTTAAGGTGTGCCACGTGGGAAAAACGCCGAACGGGCAGAATATAATTCACGTGGATGGCGGAGCTAACTGCAACTCCCAGAGCATAATCACTCCGGAGCAGGTTCACAGGATGGATATTATTAATGATGACAAGAGAGAAGATCCCTTCAAAACCTTCGTTGCCGGCAACCTGTGCTATACCGGGGATCTTCTATCAAGGATCAAGATATCTCTGGGGAGAAAACCCATGCGGGGCGACTTCATAGTCTTCTACGATACCGGGGCATATGAGGATTTCTTTGCCTCCAACGCCAATCTCTTTCCCCGGCCGGCAAGGGTGATGGTTTCAAAGGATGGGAGAGATAAGCTGGTGGTTAGGCGCGAGGAATATACCGATATCTTTAGCAGGGACATGGGGTTGGAAGAAATGATTTAAAGAGGCGGCAATACCTTTACGTTTTTGATAAAAATTGCTCGGTGGGTATCTCGAACGCATCATAGATCATCCTATCGAGGTATCGAGATAAACTCTCCACATCCTTTATATCTCTAAATACAAGGCTCTTGAGTCTATTTCTGATTCTTATATCGGGGGATAGACCCATGTTCCTCAAATTGGCTTCTATT
The DNA here is from genome assembly GCA_004212085.1 of Candidatus Methanolliviera hydrocarbonicum. GTDB lineage: Archaea > Halobacteriota > Methanoliparia > Methanoliparales > Methanoliparaceae > Methanolliviera > Methanolliviera hydrocarbonicum. The sequence continues at coordinate 6,084 of RXIL01000089.1, read as the reverse complement.
ATCTTAGAGAGTTCTTCTCCCTTAGAGTCCCAGTCGGTCAGGAGAATGATCCCTCTATCTTCCCGCGCAAGGGACTCAGAAAAGTTCAGAAGCGATTCTTTAATTGGAAATTTTATACAGTTTCTTATACCTAAGCTGGATAACGATCTCCTGTCCTTTTCACCCTCGACGACCACGACTGCTCCATCATTAGCGTACTCCTTCATCTCAAGTAGGACGTTTTTTATCCCCTCTAATCTTCTCTTATCATCCATCTTAAAAAGATTAAACTGTAACTTGGCATTAACTCTCGGCTTCATCCTACGGCACTCCGCCTCTGTCCACCCAGTGACCCTATGCCAAGTTTGTGCCGCGTTGGGGTAGTCTCGATGTCATCTTTAGGCATTCGCCTTTAAATCCAACGAAGACCTAACAACGCGTCTGTATGTCCATTTTTGCCCCGATGATCACACACTCCCAACATGGAAAAATCACATCGGTCTTCGAGATGGACACCGCTCTTTAAAGTTGGTAGAATATAAATTTTTTCTTTCACATGACTGCCGCGCTCATCTCTATCTTCTTCTTGATCTCCCCATTCAACTCTTTGGGCAGTCCCTCGATATCCACGTTTAGAAAACCACGAACTATAACGGACGCTGCCTCTTCTTCATCCAAACCTCTTGACGTCAGATATTCTATCTCCTCTTCCGAGATTCTCCCGACGGCGGCTTCGTGTGATAGATCCGCCTCTGCAGTCTCTGCTTCTAATTCCGGAATTGCATGAATCTTAGCGTGATTGGATAGCATCAAACCCCTGCATTCTAAATGTCCTCTCACGTCATGCCCTTTCCCTATTATATCTCCTCTGGAGATTACTTCGCTATTGTCCCTTGCTATTACTCTCGATATTATCTCAGCCCTGCTTCCATCACCCTTCAAGAAAACATTAGAGCCTAAATCCATCTTTGAGTCCTTTGAGGCGTATATTATCGTCTGAAAAGTTGCCCTCGCATTTTTATCACAATAAGCGGTTGGGGACATCTGTAAGTCTTTTACTGGATTCATGCAGACGTAGTTGCTGGTGAATGTGCCGTTCTCTTCTATGAAGATTCCTGTGCGCGGTCTAACCACGATCTCTGGCCCCCAGAGGTGGATCATTGTAAAAGTGAGCTTAGCATTCTTCTTAACGTAAATCTCGGATACTCCCAGGTGTAAAGCGCTGTTTACACCGTGTGATGCTGAACAACCCGTAATTATGTGAACTTCAGATCCTTCTTCCGCGATGATTATATTGTGCACGTTCTGTGCGATATTCTCCTGCGAGATTAAAAGACACGATTGCACCGGAAATTCTGCTTTTACACCCGGAAGCAGATGTATGAAGTACCCTTGTGTCTGCCTCAAATCCACTTGCTTTGTGTATCTATCTTTATCAGGAGATACGGCATTCCACCAATAATCGCGCAGCCAATCATATTTTTTCAGTGCATCCGTCGTGGTAGATATCTCTATTCCTTCCTGGCCAGAAGTAGAGGACAAAACGGAGTGGTCAAGCTGAAAATATGATCCTGAACGTTCCTTTTCATCTATCTCATATCCAATCTCTGATAAATCATCTCTATTCTCTTTAAACTGTGATAACTCTGATGGTTCATGTTCTTCCGATTTCATAGAGTATTTCTCTAAATCTATCTTTGGCATATTTCCACCCCTAAATCTATTTTTGACACAGCCTCATGCATCCCTCATAACCATTCTTTTTTATACCGGATAGAAGCTCTTCTGGAACTCCAGAACAGACGATTCTTCCGTTCAGCATGACATGAGCTCTGTCTGCATGTATATAATCCAGAATCGTTGCCAGATGTGTGATGATCAATCCCATCCTCTTCCTCTTGCTCGGTAGATAATCTCTCTGCAATAACTCTCCGATCATCTTTCCGATCAACTCCATGTTTTCGATATCCACGCCAGAATCGGGTTCATCGAGCATCGCAAAATCTGAGTGCTGTGCTATCAGTTGTAATATCTCCGACCGCTTAACCTCTCCTCCAGAAAAACCGAAATTTACGTCTCTCTTTAAGAATTCCTCTGAAAGATTCATCTTTCCAGCCAGTTCAAGTGTTTTTTCCGTTATCTCGTCTGTCTTTTCCCCCATACAGATGTTCACCATCGATCCTAAGTTGACACCCTTTATCACAGGGGGATTTTGGAACGAGATGCCGATCCCCCGCTTAACCCTCTCGCTTGTATGAAGATCTGTGATATCTTCACCCTTGAATATTATCTCTCCCTCCTTAACCTCATATCTTGGAAAGCCAAGGATAGATAGGAGCAGTGTTGTCTTCCCAGACCCATTTGGTCCCAATAGAACGTGGGCTTCCCCCTCCTGGATGATCATGTTCACGTCGTTGAGAACGCGCCTGCCAGCCACATCCACCGTTAACCCTCTTATCTCCAACATATCCTTCAGTTCGACTCACCTCCCTGTCTTCATTTCTCTTTATATTACCTTTTTAAAAGGTTTTTTACACCTTTTCCCATGATCTCTAAGATAGGACGATAATGGCTTCCGCCATCTTTATTTATTATTTCCACGTGACCTATTCCATCATCTCCCCTTTTACAGGTAAATTCCAATTTCGGATTGATTCCGTGCGCTATTCCGTTATCGAGAGAGGAAAAATATTGCCCCATATGTGAAAACACGTCATTTGAGACGCAACAATGGCATAAATATTTAACTTTTTTTGCATCACACTCAAGTACTTCCACATTTAATCCCAGTGGTTTTGAGAAGAGTCTCTTCATCATCCAGGAAACAACCCTCGCATCCCCCCGATGCTTTGTCTCCATCGCTTTTGCCATGAGATCGTGGACCTCCCTTATCATCCGAGCCGAGTCTTCTTCACTAAAAGATCTGATCCCAGAATTATTGTATCTCTCTTCATCTATGAATGCGTTCATAAGTATATTTCCGACATCCATCCAATTTTTGAATTTTTTCGGTCCCGTATATCTTTCATAGCCCTGCAGATCCGAAGCATATTCCAGATCCTTTACAAAATGGGGGTGTTGCTCAGTATCATCTCTGCCATCCCACTCATTTGCTCTATCCGGGCTCAAATATTTATCTCTGGTGCAGTCTACCCTCAACCATCTTTCTCCGGGCATTGCGTTTACGATACAATGTGCAAATTTAAATTTTTTAGCTTCTTTCACTTCTGCGTTCAGTTTTATTATATCCAACATTGCTTCTCCTGTTATGGATTGAAATTGGAACCTTGCGGGTATATCATTTGCTTTCAGTAGTGCAACCAGCAGATTTGACTTCGTGAAACAGTCCCCCCTCTTTCTGTCCAAAATTTTGGATGCCTTCGATAAAGGTTCGGCAAAGTAATAGATGTTGTCTCTGACCCAATAAAATGCGTTTACCGCATATTCTCTTTTATCTAAACTTTTATCCTTCAATTCGTCGGCCAATCTCAATATTTCCTTATTCTTCCAGTCACATAATTCCGTTTCGATCAAATAATCATTCATATTTAACATAGGGAGTTTACAATATTTATATTTTTGTAGTGTTGCGGTTTAGTGGTCGATCAATTTTTTTCATTCATTGGAAGGATTATATTTGACTTTTGGGGTATCTAAAGAAAAATTACGATTAGAACAACACAACCACCGATAATTTTGTTGCCCTAACCGTTCCTATGGTATCATTCTGCCATATCCAATCCAATCAGTAATTCTCACAGAAAATCTCGAAGTACGCTTTCGGGTGTGCACAGGCAGGACATTCTTCCGGAGGTTCCGTTCCCTCGTGAATATAGCCGCAGTTTCTGCATATCCACTTAACGGGCTTATCCCTCTTGAATACCTTGCCCGTCTCTATATTCTCCAAGAGATTTTTATACCTCCTCTCGTGACCCTTTTCCACTCTGGCGATATTTTCAAGAACCGTCGCTATCTCGTCAAATCCCTCTTCTTTAGCCACTTTGGCGAATTCAGGATACATGGTAGTCCATTCATAATTTTCTCCCGCTGCTGCGGACTTTAGGTTGGTTTTTACATCTCCAATCACGCCGGCCGGGAAGGATGCGGTGATTTCCGCCTCTCCCCCCTCTAAAAATTTGAAGANNCGTTTGGCGTGTTCTTTTTCATTCTCGGCGGTTTCTGAGAAAATGCCGGAGATCTGCTCGTATCCCTCTTTTTTTGCCTGNGACGCAAAATATGTATAGCGGTTGCGCGCCTGCGATTCTCCTGCGAATGCCGTCAACAAATTTTTCTCCGTCTTCGTTCCTTTTAGACTTGTCATCTTTAACCTCTCCAAACTTAATCTCTTCAATTCTTTTCTCTTTTTAGTTTTTCCCTGTGTAGGCCGTTTTCACGTCGGGATTCTTCTCGCCGAACTCTTCGATCAACTTCTTTATCACATCTTCTCGCGACGTACCTTTTTTCTCCAATTTCTTGATCACCTGGTAAGCACCAAATAGCGGTGAAGGACCTATCTCGGATGCAAAGTATCCCACTCCCTGATTCCAAACGAGCATCGAAAAAAGTTCGTCCAGTTCGGCCACGGTAACGCCTGCGGCATAGGCCTTCACCAGCTCGCGGGTAGCCTGACGAAAGCGACCTGCACCAACTCCATTTGCAAGCGAGAGCAGTAATCTTGTCTTCATCTCTATAGCGGGATTTTCCTGTCCCCATACAATATCCCAGAAATGTACCACCGTCTCGGCAAGCGCATTGTCGATCTCCTTTAAATTCAGTATCGCCAGTGGCTTTAGAGGGGCGTTCATACCCCCAGGGACACTGGCCTCTTTCATCTCCGTCCGGTGAAAATACACGCGATACTCGTCGTCCGAGACCTTCTCGCTTTGGTACTCAAAACCGAGGTCTGCCATGGCGGAATAGAGTGGGATAGGTTCGAAACTTTGAACCACGCATATCCCATCGCCCACAGCGACCTTATCCGCTTTCTTGAGAATCGTTAACAGGAAATTTCCTGAAAGCTTTCTCACATCCATCAATTCAAAAGATTCTCTTTTGTTCTTCCATTCTTCCTTTATTTTAATACCCCCTGCACAGTTAGCTAAAATTTCACTATTCTTCATCAACTATCTCACCTAACGTTTACACCTGATGAAAGCCCCAATGTAGTCGCAAATCTTCGATTTTTTAGGAACTTTAGCTTGGAGAGTATGTCAGAGATAACTAAATCTTCCCCGCATTTTCAATGCTGGGNTCTATCCCTTCTTCTCCTGGTTTCCAACCNGCCGGTGTNACTTTGCCNGTANCTCGAACAAACTTGAATGCCTGAAGCTGCCTGAAGGTCTCATCCAAGTTTCTGCCTACCGTGGGATTCAACACTTCATAACCTCTAACAATGCCGTCGGGGTCAATTAAGAACCTTCCTCTGGTCTCAACACCCTGGTCTTCATCTACAACTCCGTATTTCCTGCCAATTTCGAAGGTCGGATCGGCAATCATCGGCATCGGTGGAAACTTATTTCCTGTTTCCTCTAAAGCGGCCGTTATGGCAGGGCTTGTCTCTGCCCAGACCTTGTGCGAGTGGACAGAGTCTGCACTTATTGCGATCCCTTGTGCCCCAAACTGCTTCAAATTTTCGTATTTTCTAATTATTCCTGCGACCTCCGTTGCACAAACATAAGTGAAATCGCCGGGGTAAAAACAGACCAATGCCCATTTGCCTCTGTAATCCGATAGTTTTACTTTTGTTATCTTACCTTCTAAATAGGCGGTTCCCTCAAAATCCGGTGCCGGTTTATCTACCATCACCATCTATCTTTCCCTCCTTTTTTTATTTAAGTTCCATATTATTCTACTTCCACACAGTTCTCCCAAACGCCGTGGATATTACAATATTCTAGAGCATAGAACGCCTTAAATTCTCCAACAGGCACCTGGAATCTAACGTTTGGGTTGGTGTAGGTAGGAGCAAAATTCGCTCTGCCAAGATCTACCACTTGCCCATCCTTCTTTACACCATACAGTTCTATCCAGCAGATGTGATGCTCCACCGTGTTTGGATGTGGCACATCTTTTCCAACGATCACGCGTACGATATCCACGCCTTCT
>RXIL01000021.1 GCA_004212085.1 Candidatus Methanolliviera hydrocarbonicum | reverse complement strand
ATATTATTTCCTACGGTTGCAAGATTTCTTACACCTAAATCAATTCCAGCTATTCTATCTTCGTTTTCATTAACGTTTTTTGGTTCTTCCTTTCCAAACACCTCCTTTTCATATACAACCTCAACAACATATCCAACACCTTTAGGAATTACTCTAACTTCTCTTAAATTAGTTTCTTTATTTAATCTTGTCTTTACCCTGTCTTCTAATCCCAACAGTTTAGGAAAATTGATCGTTCTATTCTCTCTAATTTTACACTGTTGGTTCGTTAAAACTAAAATATGCTCTCCATCTTTCTTCTTATATCCTGGCGGTTTTGGTCTTGCTTTAAATTTCTCTGGCTCTTTCTTCCATACCTTCATCGCTTCAAAAAACGATTTCCACGATTTATCTAACAACNTTAGAATCTGTTGAGCTGTTTGAGCAGGTAAAGATTTGTAGTTTCCAGAATCCTTCAATTCTTTATTCAACTCATAGTATCTTATCCAGTTTCGATTCTTAAAGAATTCTTGTCGAATAAGGTAATTTGCCTCATTATAGAGATTTTTAGATAGATGGCATAGAGAACTAATATTTTTATCAGGTCTCATCCATATCTGCTCTGTTCTTTTAACTCTCATCTCTATCACACCTAATTTGATTTAAGAGTATTTAAATCTATCCCTACTAATCAGATTATATTAAATGAAGACATTTTAAAGTATTTTATCTATTTTGCTTAACTATATAACTTATATTTTTACCATTTTTGAACGCTTCTTTTCTTTTAGCAAGCCCAAAATTATAGATAAGCCTACATATCTCTGATAGCACCCATAGAACTTCTTCTTGTTTATTGATTGAGACTATCCTAACCTTTTGAGTTCTCTGTGTTACATTCTCTTTTTCTTCTTTATCCTTACCTTTTCCTTTACGCTTCCACATATTTACGCTACTATAATGAACCGATCTGCATATAAAGTTTTTGTTTAACTTCAAATAGAGATACGCCAATTCATCCCCTCCCTTTCGAAAGGGGACTTCTTGGCGAAGGAGTTAAATATGATGGATTCAAATATTTGAGCACTTTAAATTTAAAACGTGGAGATCTCTAAATGAAGGTAATTCGTGACCCGGTACACAAGACGATAAGACTAAATGACCTCTGTTTGAGATTGATAGATACGCCTGAGATGCAACGGTTAAGAAGGATAAAACAACTCGGATTTTCTTACCTCGTCTATCCAGGAGCAAACCACACAAGATTTGAGCATTCGTTGGGCGTCATGCACCTAGCAGACATCTTTTCAGCGAATCTTGAAGAGGAGGGAAGAGATGAGCTGATGGCTTCTGCCCTTCTACACGACGTGGGGCACGGACCTTATTCTCATGACTCGGAAGAGATCATAAAAAGATATACCAGAAAAGACCACGAGGATGTAGGGGAGATCATAGATAAAGAGCCCATAGGATCCATTTTGGAAGATTTTAACTTGAAAAAGTCGGAAATTTTGAGAACTATGGGGGGAGAGAGCTACTTGGGGCAACTTCTGAACAGAGAGATAGACATAGACAAGATGGATTATCTTGTGAGAGACTCTTATTACACCGGGGTTGCCTACGGAATCATCGATTTACATCGGCTCGTTCAGGAGATGGAACTTTATCGAAAGAGATTGGTGATAAGGGAAGGAGGATTGCAGGCTGCTGAGTCCTTATGCGTCTCGAGATTCTTGATGTCACCCACGGTATATTATCATCACGTATCGAGGATAGCAGAATCGATGTTTAAGAAGGCACTTCTCTGTATGATCGAGGAGAAAGATTTGGACCCATATACGCTTAGAAGGATGGACGATTATGAGATACATTATAGGCTGAAGAGAACCGAAGGATATCCACACGAGATGATAGAACGTTTGGAAGAGAGGGATCTTTTCAAGAGGGGCATATATGTCGGTATGAATTCAATAGACGAGAAGAAGATCGATGAATACAGAAAAGGATGCGGGAGATATGAGAGGGAGATAGCAGAAGACGTGGGAGTAGACGAGAAATACGTTATCGTAGACATACCAAAGTATCCAAAAACGCAGATGGGGGTACCAGTTCTCATAAAGGACAATATTAAGAGGTTGGATGATATATCCCCCCTAGTGGCGATCTTAGAAAAAGCTGAGGTGAGCAATTGGAAGATGGGTGTCTATACACCGAAAGAATACAGGGAAAAAGTGAAAAAATCTGCAGAAGAGATATTTGAGGTAAAAAAAGAGCCAAAACAAATTTTCCTTGATCTAGATTAGCATTCTTACAATTTGTCCGTCTTCTCGATCGTTTTCAACCTTTCCACAGCATCTATCTCCTTCATCACTTCAACGACGGCTTTTGGAACGAGATCTTCCCACTTTTCGTCTCTTAAAATTCTTCTCCTTATCTCTTCTCCGGCATATTCTTCTCTGTTCAAAAGGGGCAATGTTCTGACATTCGTCCCCTCCTCCTTAAAGAGCCTCTGAACGAGGGGATTATTGGAATAGACCACCTTAAAGGGGGGAGTCATAGACTTCACGTGAGAGACCCAGAGGGAGTTTCTGTTTATGTCCTCTATCGGTATCACGTAGCATGTTATATCAAGCTCTTTGAGAGATCGCGTGATCATCATGACCCTCTCCCCGGCGGTGAACGGATCTTCCAATGTATGGCTGAACTGGGCGCTTCCTATACCTATCACGATCTCATCCACCTCTTTCGCGATCTTCTTTATGATTCCGTGGTGTCCATTGTGATAAGGCTGAAATCTGCCCGTGTAGAATGCTCTATTCAGATTCATTTGAAAATCTTTCTTTTAGATTCGCTTCTTACGGACGTGTTGTACCTGTCTCCTTCTTCGCCCTCTTCCTCTTGATCTTCGCCAACCTTATCAGCAGTTTTAGATCCTTTAGTTCTTTAGCTTCCACGTATCCATCATTTATTGCCCCCTCAAGCAACGCTACCCCTCTGTCTGTACGTGTAATAACGGTAGACCAACCCATATCTGAACCTACAGAACCGATAGAAATGTCAGCCAATTCTGAGGAAAAATCTGTGCATGCAAAACATCCCTTATTTACATAACCTTCTATATCGGAGAGTGGAACAGCATGCATTTCACCATTCTTTTCATATATATTAAGATCACGTCCTTTTATATCTAATTTCCCCACTTCTCCTAGTCGGGTAATTTTATCGTTTATAAAGCCCATCAACTCTTGTTTGAATGTATCCAGGCAAAATAACCCTACCAACAATTTTATCTTCTCTTTTCCTATGCTATAAGGTTGATTAGAGGTTAGAATTTTTCTTAAACCCTCTGTCTGACAGGGCGTTCCTACAAATCCTATATCTTCATAGCCTTTATTTACCGCTTCACTTATACCGATTCCGCTTGGATAGAATGTATATTTTGTACCTGCACCTTCTTTTAAATCGTCATAAGACGTGGCAACTTTAGTCGTTGGCTCCCAGCTATTATCTGCCACCGTAATTACTGCAGCATCTATCATCCCCGATTCAAGTGCATAGGCCAACAGAGACGTAACGGCACCTCCATCCTGCGCCCTTTCCAATATATCCTCTTTCTTCGACCTTACCGCATAACAATTTTTATAGATGCCTAAAACTTCATCTTCCCCACTTCGCCTGCCAAACGTTCTCTCCTCCACCGTACCAAAGGGAAAAGAAGACCTTATCTTCTTATATAAATCCTCGAGCCCAATCGTTCCTGTTGGGCAAACATAGGCGCAAGCTCCACATCCTATGCACATATCCGATAGGTTCGTGCCCAAATGGTCTTCAAGTGGTCCCTCTATCATCCGATTAACTCCTCGATTGATGAAATTAATCGCACTTACACCAACCCTCTCCTCACAGATTCGTGTACATAACCCACATAGGATACAAGTTTCGTCTTCTAATTCAAACCTCGTTTCCTTTATTCCGTACTCCTGTGCTAAGTCTTGTATTATCTTCACATTGGGAGACCGAGCCATCAATAACTCGATGATCATCTTACGAACTTTGATGACCTCAGGGGATTTTGTATTTACCACCAGTCCCTCTTCGACGGGATAGACACAGGAGGCGACAATATTCTTCCTACCCCGTCTCTCCACCTCAACGGAGCATAAACGGCAGGCGCCGGAGGGTGAAACCAACGGATGATAACATAGTGTTGGTATATCGATACCTATACCTTTTGCGGCTTCCAATATCGTCAATCCCTTCTCAACCTTTATCTTCCTACCATCGATCTCCAAAGTGACCTCGTTCATTTCTGGCCCCCTTTTGATTTTTTATCTTTCACTAAAACCCTTTTCTCCTCTGGAATTGGTGGCGGAACTGGCTCGCCAGATATTTTTTTCACCGCACTAAATTTGGGAGGACACACATCAAAACAGGTTCCACACTTAACGCACTTGGATTGATCGATTATATGAATCAGTTTTTTCTCACCATCTATAGCATCCGCCGGACAATTCTTAAGACAGAGTCGGCATGCATTGCATCTCTCTGGATCGATATAATATGATATCAGATCCTTACATACCAAAGCCGGGCAGCGTTTCTCCTCGATGTGAGCCTCGTATTCGTCTCTAAAATAGCGAATAGTGCTTAATATAGGATTTGCGGCAGTTTTACCCAGCGCGCAAAGAGAAGCTTCGCTCATCACGTCACCGATCTCCTCAAGAAGTTCAATATCTCCTTCTTTTCCTCTTCCCGCGACGATATCATTCAATATCTTGCGAACGCCCTTTAACCCTTCACGACATGGCACACATTTACCGCACGATTCATCGCAGAGGAAATCGACAAAGTAACGAGATATATCTACCATACAGGTATCCTCATCCATCACGATCATTCCACCGGAGCCCATTATCGAACCCAGCTTGGCAAGTTCGTCGAAATCCACTGGAGTATCGAGATATTCTTCGGGGATACAACCGCCAGAAGGACCGCCGGTCTGTACGGCCTTGAATTTTTTTCCTTCGGGGATTCCTCCACCTATATCATATATGATCTCCTTAAGCGTGGTTCCCATCGGCACTTCCACCAATCCGGTATTGTTCACCTTGCCAACCAGAGAGAAGATCTTCGTCCCCTTGCTCCCCTCGGTGCCGATAGAAGTAAACCAATCTGACCCTTTATCGATGATCAGAGGCACGTTTGCCCACGTCTCCACATTATTCAAATCGCTTGGCTTATCCCAAACGCCGCTCTCTGAGGTATGAATATATTTTGGCCTTGGCTCTCCCACCTTTCCCTCTATTGCTGTCATTAAAGCGCTGGACTCGCCAGAAACGAAGGCTCCAGCACCGCGATGCACTTTTATCTTGAAATCAAATCCTGAACCGAGGATGTTATTACCGAGTAAACCATATTCCTCCGCCCGTTTGATGGCAATGTTAACGTTTTCCACCGCTAAAGGATATTCCTGTCGCGCATAGATGAACCCCTCATGAGAGCCGATGGCATACGCTCCGATGATAAGCCCTTCAAGAACACTGTGAGGATTTCCTTCCATGAGAGCTCTATCCATAAAAGCTCCCGGATCTCCCTCATCACAGTTAACGATCACGTATTTTGGCTCGCCGGGGGCATTTCGCGTGGTCTCCCATTTTCTGCCTGCTGGGAACCCACCACCGCCACGGCCCCTGAGGTTTGATCTCTTTACCTCCTCCAAGACTTGCTCGGGTGTCATCTCGGAGAGAGCCTTGGATATGGCGCCATAGCCGCCGAGGGCAATATAGTCATCAATATTTTTAGGATCAATTTTAGTATTATTACCCATGAGAAGCCGCATTTGATTTTTATAAAAAGGTATTTCGTGTTCATAAATCACTTTCTCGCCGGTAGAAGGATCGGTATAAAGAAGTCGCTCAACTATCTTTCTTTCTTTTATGGCTGAGATAATCTCGAAGGAATCTTCCGGTTGTACTTGGAGATAACAGACTCCTTTAGGATAAATGACAACTACTGTACCTTTTTCGCAAAAGCCAGGGCATCCAGTTTCCCTGATATCTACATTAGCCTCAAGTCCCTGCTTTTTAACCTCCTCCTTAAAGGCGTTGATAACCCTCTGAGCTCCAAGAGCAAGGCAACCTGTGCCGGCGCATATCGCAATACATGGTTTATTTGAATCTCTTTTGGATAATATCTCACGTCTGAGATCCTCCAATTCGGTGGGCGAATTTGTCTTTGGCATTATTTCGACCTCCCTATTCATAACGCTCTAAAATCTCACCAACATCTTGCGTCTTCATCTTACCGTAATAATCCTTGTCAACCACGATCATCGGACCCATCGCACAACAACCAAGACAGTTAACTCTTCTCAATGTAAACATCATATCTTCTGTCGTCTCACCGGCTTTAATCTTCAGTGTGTTCTCTACCTTATTCAAAATCTTCGGTGCACCACGCACATGACAAGCCGTGCCTAAACAGACCTGAACTAAATGGCGACCCATGGGTGTCAAACTCATCGCCGTGTAAAAACTGGCAACTCGATATATCTGACTTATAGGAATTTGCAACCGTCTGCTTACCTCTATGATCGATTCTTTTGGAATCCAATTTAATTCATGTTGTATATCCAATAGTATCTGAATTAAAACCCCTTCTTCATCCACATATCCATCTATAATCTCATCTATCTTTTCCACGTCCATTTTTCCACCCTATAGAGTTTCATGGCAGATCTATGATTATATCAATTTAATCAAACTTATTTACTTTCCAATAATTTTATCGCCGATCATCTTTATTGAATCCGCCATCTTTGGTCCTACGGGGCTTCCTGCAACTATCTGCGTGACTCCTGTTTTGTATAGCGCCTCTATCTTATCCATACATTCGTCAGGAGAACCACATATCGAGAAAGCAGTGAGCATCTCGTCATTGACCACCTTCTTCAATGTACCAAAGTCAAACTTACCAAGCGCGCCTCTTATCTTATTGACACTTTCTATGTCGATACCATGTCGCTCGAAGACCAGATCCGGACTTCCCGCGGCGATGAAACCCACAACAATCTTAGCGGCATTTTTTGCCTTCTCTGAGTCTTCATCCACGGAGAAACAGGTGTATGCAACGATATCAAACTTCTCCTTTCCAGCCTCTTTCATGCCCTCTTTGCACTTAGGTATCGAGAACTCAAAATCCTTTGGATTAGAAGCGTTTATCAGAGCGCCCTCTCCGATCATTCCTGCGTTCTTCAGCATGACGGGGCCCTGTGCGCCTATATATACAGGAATGTCACCCGCTTTGAAGTCCATCTTTGCCCCGTCTATCTTGAAGAAATCACCGTCGTATTTTACAGGTTTCCCACCCCATATACTTCTTATAATCTCTATCGACTCTTTTAGACGTTTAACTGGCTTTTCCATCTCTAACCCAAGCTTCTTGAGCGTGGTTTTATCTCCCGGTCCCATTCCAAGGATCGCCCTTCCGTTTGAGATCTCGTTTATCGTAGCCACCGCAGATGCAGTTACGACAGGGTGTATCTGATATGGATTCGTGACGCCGGGGCCAAGTTTTATCTTTTCAGTCTTTGATGCAATCATCGCCAGCGTCGCATAGACATTTCTGTTGTTGTAGTGGTCGGTTACCCAAACGTTCTCAAATCCGTTCTCTTCTGCCATACAGGCATAATCTACGATCTTACCTACTTCCATATTTGGTAGAAACTCAATTCCAAAACTCATTCTCAATCACCTCTTTGTGTATATGTATGCAAACATTTTGGATCAATATTTATTCTTTTCCCTTTTATCTCATCTCTCCAGGTAAGCTGTACATATACACCAAAACCCGAGATCTTTTGAAGAATGAATCATATAAAAAATTTTTATAGACCCNTTACTACGGAGTAGATCATTATGGGAAAAATGGGAAAAATGGGAAGAACGATGGCAGAGAAGATATTATCTAAAAAGGTAGGAAGAGATGTTGTTCCAGGGGATATGATCGTTTCCCCTGTTGATTTAGCTTTCGGCCACGATGGAACATTGCCGCTGGCGATAGAGAAGATGGA
>RXIL01000072.1 GCA_004212085.1 Candidatus Methanolliviera hydrocarbonicum | reverse complement strand
TGATTATATCCTCTGCTTCAACATCCCTGAATCTCTCTCCGATAACGTAGTGAGCTGGTTTAGTCAGTTTTACCTTCAAAGCCGAACTCACGGACGCCATTGGATAGCCGGAATTTGGGCTTTCAACCTTTCTGCTCTCTATAAAAACGGTCCTCAAATCCATCTTCAAAGAAGAGATCGAGATTATCAGGATGGAGAGTCTGCTCGGTATGAAGTTCAATACGTCGTCCATCTTTGCGGATGCGAAACCGATCTCGTTCCATCTCTCATTCCTATAGCCGATCATCGAGTCCAACGTGCTGACGATCTTGAAGCCGAGTATTCCGGGAAGACCAAATAAAGCGAGATAAAAGAGTGGAGAGAGAAATCCATCGACGAAGTTCTCGGAAGTCGATTCTATCACGGCAGATATTAATTCTCTCTCGTTCAATCTTTCCACATCTCTACTCACCAGCTTTCCGACCTTCTCTCTCCCCTCCTCTAAATCTCTCTTTATCGATTGATATGCAGAATGAGAAGATCTTATCAGCGAATTGAACGAAAAACAACTTTTTATAAGGTAAGCAAGTATAAAGATCGAGAAGACCTCCGAAGATGACCCTGAATAACTTTGTAAGATATAACCAAGCCCACCCGCCGAAAATAGGCAGAGAAAGAGGATGAAGAATCCATAGATCTTCTTTCTCTCCTCTCTTCTTATCTTTCTCCCAGCATCCGCGAGTTTCTCTATTATTTTCCCCATCCAGACGACCGGATGCAATATCCTTACAGGCTCTCCAAATGCAATATCGAGAAAAAAAGCGAGTATCAGTGCTTTTAAGAGTAACTCTATCTCTATCCCCCCAGAATTCCTTTGAGGGCATCTAATAACCTTATATTATCTTCCCTCTTCCTTATCGCTATTCTCATATATCCTTCTTTGAGAGAACGAAAAGAGCTACAATCGCGCACTATAATACCCTTCTCTATGAGTTCTTCGGAGAGATCCTTTGAGGAGAAAGGTTCTACATTTACCATTAAAAAGTTGGTATCGCTCTTCAGAGGTCTTAAACCAAGCTCCGACAATCTCTTCTCAACCCATTCCCTCTCTTCTCTTATGTAATCTCTGGAAATCTCTAAAAAAGATTCTCCCTCTTTTAAAAGATAACATGCCACCTCTTCCTCTATGCAACCGATATCCCAGGGGAGTCTCAATTCCTCCATCTTTTCGACGATCGCCTCATCTCCGATCCCGTATCCAACCCTCAAACCGGGGATGGAGAAACATTTTGTTAAAGACCTTAAAACGAATAACTTCTCTTCGTCGGATGCTTCTTTTACTAAACTTTCGCTTGGAGAAGACAATTCAATGAAAGCCTCATCCACAAATAGATAACAATCGTTCTCTATGCAGATATCCATTATTCTTTTCATCTCTCTCTTCTTTATCAGTCTTCCCGTTGGATTGTTGGGATTGCAGAGGAAGAAGATCTTTATATCAGGTAAGATCTTATCAAGTTCCTCAAATTTTCCATATCCGATAAATATTGGTTCTGCGCCGAAGATCCTTCCGTTATATTCGTATTCTTCAAATGTTGGCTCTGGAATCAAGATCTTGTCTCCTCTCTTAAGAAGAGCATGGGAAAAATTCCTGATCATCTCCACAGATCCATTTCCAACGCATATATTTTCTTTTGCGACCGCGTGAAGCGAAGAGATCGCAGACTTTAGCATAGCGTAATTGTTATCCGGATAATATCTTATTTTATCAAGTGAATTCAAAATGACCTCTTTTAAATCCATCTCAATGGGATTCATGCTGGCACTGAACTCTATGAAATCTTCTGGACTCTTTTTATATCTCTCCGCGATGCTTAACATTCTTCCCCCGTGTCTTGGTTTCACAAGAATCGAGATCTCATCGATGATATAAAAACCATTAGATTAAATATTTGGAGGAATATCGGATGAATGTGTGGAAGAGAAATTTGGCTCGAATATACTGATAATACAGGGAACATCATCCCATGCGGGAAAGAGCATTCTCGTTACGGCACTCTGTAGAATATTCGTGAATGCAGGGATCAAAGTAGCCCCATTTAAGGCTCAAAACATGAGTTTAAACTCCTGGGTTACAAGAGATGGAAAGGAGATCGGCATAGCCCAGGCGATACAGGCGAAGGGCGCAAGATTAGAACCGAGCGTGGAGATGAACCCTATCCTCTTGAAACCAAAAGGGGATACCACTTCACAGATCGTTCTTATGGGCGAGCCATTCAGAGATGTGGAAGCTGGTGAGTATTATGCCAGATCTAGAGAACTTTCAAATGTCGTTGAAGAAGCGATAAGAACTCTATCTTGGGAGAACGAGCTAATTATAGTTGAAGGGGCTGGAAGCCCAGCGGAGATAAATCTGTACGAACAAGATATAGCCAACACATTTGTATCGAGATCGACGAGAGCTCCAATCATACTCGTGGCAGATATAGAGCGAGGGGGTGTCTTTGCAAGTATATATGGTACGATAAAGCTTCTGCCTGATGATATTCAAAGACAGGTGAAGGGGATCGTAATAAACAAATTTCGTGGAGATCGAAGGATACTTGAGCCAGGAATAGATGAGATCGAAGAGATGCTTGGAGTACCCGTCTTAGGGGTTCTCCCTTATATTGATATGAATATACCGAGTGAGGATTCCGTCTCTATACAGGATAAAAGACCCGGCGAGGGAGTAGAGATAGCGATCATAAGACTGCCGAGAATCTCAAATTTTACCGATTTTGAACCGCTCGAGATAGAGGCAAATGTTAGATATGTCTCATTCTCGAAAAAATTAGGAAATCCAGATGCGATAATCATCCCCGGGACGAAGAATACGATAAAAGATTTTACCGAGCTAAAAGAGAGCGATTTATTCGATGAAATCATCAAAGAACGTGGAAAAATTCCAATAATCGGAATATGCGGTGGTTATCAGATGTTAGGGAAAAAGATCATCGATGAGGGGTTGGAAGGTGGAGATAATGTTGAGATGGATGGTTTGGGACTGCTCGATGTAGAGACAAAGTTTGAATCGTACAGAAAGAGAACGGTGCAGGTGGAGAAGACGGTTCATGGTAAAGGGCCCATACTTGGGAAGATGGATGGAGAGAAGATATGGGGCTATGAGATACACATGGGAGAGACGAGGTCAAAGAATCCGATCTTCGGTGAAGATGGATCTGTGGATGATACAGGGCTGATATTTGGGACATATCTGCATGGAATATTTGAGAATGAGAATTTCAAAGACGCGTTCTTGGATTATCTCTGCGAAAGAAGAGGACTTGAAAGGAGAAGGATCGAGGATGAGGATCAATTTGAGCTTCTTGCCTCGATCGTAGAGAGAAACATTGATATGGACGAGGTGAGAAGGATCATCGGATTTAATTGAATAGTAAAGCTTATAAAGAAATTGTGAATCTTCGTTAAAAAGGATACGTATTTCCCAAGAGAGCCCGTTATGGACAACCACCAGAAAAAGAGGCAAAGAAAGGTAATAAAAAAGAGTAATATTGTCCATAAGAACGATCCAAAATACCTAAAATTGAGGACGCCAGGGTGGCAGAGAGGCTATGCAGTCGGCTGCAGACCGACTTACCTCGGTTCAAATCCGGGCCCTGGCTTTATTCTTCTTTCTTGGTATGTCAAATCAAAGTAAGCGCAAATCAAAGATTTGTGCTATNNCAAAAATCCAAAGGATTTTTGAGCATTTAAAAATCAGAGATTTTTAAATGCCAACTGAAAATCGGAGATTTTCAGTATATCGAGCAGATCATCTACGACGTAATCTACAGATTCGACGAGTATCTCTGGAATCTTCTGTTTTTGTTGGGTAGATAGAATACTTAGATCTGATGCTTTGAATGCTAAAAGATCATTTATACCATCCCCAACCATCGTAACAGATTCATAGTGCTCCTTCAACTCATTGATGATATCTTCCTTGATCTTTGGTGTTGCGAGAGGAAATATCATCTCTTCTTCCACGCCCAATGTCTCTGCAAGTTTTTTTGCACTTTTTTTAGTATCTCCAGTGGCTATATAAATATCGAAGTCTTTTTTCAGTTTTTCCAACAATGTTGGGACATTATCAAAGTGATCTCCAGAAGTGCTCAATACGTGTGTTATCGTCTTTTCTTTAAGCAATATGTCCAAAATCAAGCCAAATCCGTAATATGATTTTTTGGATTTTGTGGTCGAAAGATTTTTTTCAATCACATCTTTGATCTCAAAAATTTTTGCCCGCTTATCTCTCTTTATAGACTTAAAAACGTCTTTTTTATCTATTGATGGCACAGAACAGCTTATTTCAAAGTCAAAATTTGACGATGAGATCAATTCATTACCCTCTTCCAAAAATACCGTTTTCAAGTCCTCATTGATTGCAACCAGGACGCGACTATTCTTCTCACTCACCAAATATGTTGATGGCGTATCATAGATGTATTCTTCCGTGTCGAGATCCTTTATCACCCTAAACACATTCACAAGTGTTCCAGCACTGTCGAATACGATTGCTTTTATCCTCATTTTAAGTTCTCTAATTTTATGCGGGAGGATATGTAAAAAGGTTTTTATGTTTGAAGAGATCGTCGGAGGCGGAGAGAGAGTAATAATATTTTGGAGATGTCGATGTTATTTAAGAAGAAAAAAGTTAATGTTACCTTATATATTAATTTTGGAAACGACGAGATCAAAAGACACGACCTAAAGAGTGAGAAGGGGTCGAGTGTGCTCAGTGTTTTGAAAAGTATTGCCGAAGTTGAATATTTTCCGAACGAGTCCGAATCGGGGCACGAAGGGGCAATGGTGATCTCCATAAACGGTGTGAAATCTTCGATAGATCATTGTTGGCTATATTATACCTTCGACGATAAGGATATGTGTTGGATATTGCCGGGAGTTATGCCAAATAAGTTTAAAATTGAAAAAGATATTAGAATCGGCTGGAGATGCTATGATTATGCAGAAGAAGGCATTGTTCCAGAATATGGACCTTTAAAACAAAAAAGCTGTGCAACAAAAGTTAGAAAATGCCCCCATAAATTTTAGTTTTCAAAACTTTTGAAATTCCTCTATCTTTTTGACCTTCTCTTTCATATTATCCCAGTGCGTCCCCATCCAATAGATCTGCCCACACTTCGCGCACTTCCAGAATTTCTCTCCCCTTGAGATCAGCTTCTTCGGCACGTAATCTTTCTCATATAACTCGTCCAAGTTGTCTTCTGGAACTATATCTCCGTTGCATATCGTGCATCTATCCATCTTAAGATCGATATTGATATCGAGAGATTTTTTAAGCTCCAATATCTGCTCTTCCAACGAATTTGCTTTTATACAGACCGCCTCTCGCCCGGATTTTACCGCCTCTCTAAAGAGGGCAACATCCCTCGTGACCAATATCCTTCCTTCTTCTTCTGCGATCTTTAACATGAGACCATCGTCCTCTCTTCCGTATCTCTCGTCGTGCTCTTCTTTTATCATCTTTGTATCGTAGCCAAATATTCTCAGCCATCTACCAAGCTTACAGACCATTCTGTCGACGATGAATTTATACATCAGAGAGATTTTTCTTCAAATCTTCAATGGACAGGACGGAAGTAATTCCGGCAGCTCTTCCCGCCTTTAAATCCACGTAACTGTCTCCCAAAAATATGGAGTTCTCTTTCTCAATGCCCAAAATTTTCAAAATTTTCAAGATCCCATCGGGGGCGGGTTTTAACTTTTTTACGTCTTCTCCGGATACTATAGTATCAAATTTTTTCGATAAATCAAGTCTTTCCAAGCATGTCTCGATGACTCTTCTGCTGTTTAGAGAGAAAATTGCCATTTTATAGCCATTCAATCCTCTTATAAATGAAATTAAATCGTCTATCGGCTCAAATTTACCTATATTTTCCATTTCCCTCTTTTCTATGGTCTTATAAACGTCATCTCTTTTTTTTCTGTCCAATTCATCTATATAACGATTTAGCGGCTTATCTATCTTCAGTTCATCCATGAGAGCCATCCAATCCACATCCAATTTTACGATCGTGTTATCAAAGTCAAATATTATAAGCTTAAACCTCCTCTGCATATATACAAGATAAGAGGCAAAGATAGATAAATTTAGCTATTTTGGAGGGGTGAAATGACGACAATTTTAAATGAGATGATGGGAATCAGATGGAGACGATAGAGAAGAGGTGTTCTTATGGGAATGAGATATGAGGATTTTGTCGATCTCTCTTATGAACCGAAAGAGAGCGATTTGATAACCGAGTTTTACGTAGAGCCACGAAAAGGGGAGAGCCTGAAGCACTCTGTAGGTGCCGTCGCAGCAGAAAGCAGTATAGGAACATGGGATCCAACGTTGAGCACGATGAGGGAGGGGATAAAAGATCTGGGTGCAAAGGTCTTTGATCTAAATGAAGACGGTCTTGTTCATATCGCATATCCGGAAGAACTGTTTGAACCCGGAAACATCTCTCAGATATTAAGTTCCGTCGCCGGAAATATATTTGGGATGAAAGAGGTTGAAAACTTGAGGTTACTCGATATCAAATTTCCAGAAACTCTAAAAAAATCTTTTTTGGGCCCAAAATTCGGGATAGAAGGTGTTAAAAAGTTATTCAATGTGGAAAGGCCTCTTGTGGGAACTATCATCAAACCAAAACTGGGACTAAATCATGAGGAGCATGCCAATGTGGCGTATGATGCGTGGCTAGGCGGCATCGATATCGTCAAAGACGACGAGAACCTCACCGATATGAGTTTTAACAAATTTAATGAGAGGATAGACGAGACGCTGAAGAGAAGGGATATGGCAGAAGATGAGACGGGAGAAAAGAAGATTTACATGCCAAATATAACCGCCCCATTAGAGGAGATGAAGGATCGGGCGAGATACGTTGAGGGTAGGGGGGGAGAATACGTGATGATAGATATAGTGACATGTGGATGGAGCGCACTTCAAGAGATCAGGAAATATTTGGAAGATGAAAATTTGGTCATACATGCACATAGGGCGATGCACGCGGCTTTTACGAGAAGTAAGAAGCACGGCATATCCATGTTAGTACTCGCAAAGATCGCTCGACTCGTAGGGGTAGATCAACTCCATACGGGAACGGTCATAGGAAAGATGGAGGGAGGAGAAGAGACGATAATAATAAACAGAGAATTGAGAGAGAAGAAGATAGGATACGGAAGATATCCTCAGGACTGGAAGGGGATTAAGACCGTCCTTCCTGTGGCATCCGGGGGACTTCACCCAGGGCATGTACCGAGGCTGATAGAGACCTTGGGGAAGGATATAATTATTCAGGCCGGGGGTGGCGTTCACGGTCATCCTGATGGATCTTTGGCGGGTGCAAGAGCATTGAGAGAATCGGTGGATGCTTGTATGGAGGGGGTAGAACTGAAGAAATATGCAACGACGCATGAAGAGCTTTGGAAGGCGATAAAGAAGTGGGGTGTTGTCTAAGGGGTTTATGTGAAGGATATTGGAACGTGAGAGGAGAAATTGATGTCCACCATCACATTCTCCCGTCATTCTATGTCGCGGCTCTGGAAGGCATTGGTATAACGACCAGCTTTGGACTGCCCTTTCCTAAATGGTCCCCTGAGGAAGCGATTGAGGTCATGGATAAAAACAGCATCGCTACGGCAATTACTTCTATCTCTACACCGGGAGTTTACTTCAAGGAGTCTTCCTTTTCACGGGATTTAGCACGTCGATGTAACGAATACTCGGCGCAATTGATGAGAGAATACCCGGATCGGTTCGGAGCATTCGCTTCGCTGCCGCTGCCCGATGTAGAAGGTGCATTGAATGAGTTGGAATATGCGATAGACGAACTGAATCTTGACGGCGTCGTTCTAATGTCAAATGTGGAAGGACACTATTTAGGGGACCCAGCATATGAAGAACTTTTCGCTGAACTCAACCGGCGCAAGTTGGTAGTCTTCATTCATCCCAATAATCCGCCCAGCAGCTGCGTCAGCGCCTTTGTGGAGTATCCCCATGATACAGCAAGAGCAATCGCAACCTTGATGTATACAGGGGCCCTGAAGCGTTACTCCAAAATCCG
>RXIL01000170.1 GCA_004212085.1 Candidatus Methanolliviera hydrocarbonicum | reverse complement strand
GCATAGGTGAATAAGAGATAAAAGGGATGTATAGAATGAAAGCTGGATCTTTTAACCAAAAGGATGCGTTGCAACAGTGGAATGAGACATCTATGATGGAGAAAGAGATGCTAAGGAGAACTAAAAAGGAGGATAGCAAATGATCATCGATTCACATTGTCATCTCTTCGTAGAGGATTGGATAAATAAAAGATGGTGGGACGGTATGGCTAGGCGGGCGGTTTTGACCGCTAAGAAAATTGGCATAGAGGCGACTCCTGAAGATATTAGAACGACCATAATTCCGGAATATTGGGACCCCACGGCGGAGAAATTGATTCAGGAGGCCGATGAAGCCGGGATAGACAAGACCGTCATGCTCGTCCAAGACTTCGGTGTGGGTATAGGGGAGGCAAAGGTCTCCATAGAGGAACAGAACAAGAGCCATGCCGATATCGCAAAGGCACACCCGGATAAACTCATCGCCTTCGCGGGAGTTGATCCCAGACGAGAAGGAGCAGTTGATCTCTTCGAGAAATGTATCACAGAATGGGGTATGAAGGGGCTCAAACTACATTCCGGCGCCGGTTTCTTCCTAGACGATAAGGTGGTATACCCCCTCTATGAAAAAGCATTGGAGCTAAATGTGCCTGTAGTGGCACATACCGGTCCCATTCTTGCGCCTTTAAGGAGCAAATATTGCCATCCCATATCATTAGACAACGTCCTCACAGACTTTCCGGATCTCACGGTTATAGCGGCGCACGTTTCCGAGGGTTGGTGGCGGGATGCCATAGCCATAGCCGCCTCAAACCCAAATATGTTCGTTGATATTTCGGGCTGGGAGGAGGTCGTTCCATTCCCCGAAAAATACTGTATATCGCTCAGGGAGATCATCGACGAGGTGGGGTCTGATCGGGTTCTCTTCGGGACCGATGGCCCCAGTTATCGCACTCCTTGCCCACCGATAGAATATGTAAAATTCGTCAAGGGTCTTCCAGAGAACGCGGTTGGAGGGGTTGAATTCACCGCCGAAGAGATAGAGGCGATATTGGGGGGTAACGCCCAGAGGATCTTGAAACTGTGAAGTTAAATGCCAACAGTGCATATCTCCTCCCATTCTTCATCACTCCCTCCATTCCGAGCGTTTATCTTTTGGCTCCCCAAATGGGTTTCCGTACTTTTTTGTGTTCTCCTTTATCCTCTTCCATGGGGGGTGAGAAAACCCATCTTGTTGGCATCCTCTCTAATCCGCCCCACGAGTTTAGGCACATTCAATCGCACGGGGCATATTTCAGAGCAGATTCCTCACACCGTACAGTAATCTAACCCCGTAAGCACGGACGTATGCAAGCCGGCCTGATATGCAGCGAAGACCGCCCCTGGACCACATAGACGCTTATCCCCGAACTTCCATAAGAGATAATGATATATAGGACAGAACATCATACAAATACCGCAATTGATGCAGTATAGTATCTCCCCGAGCCCTTCTTCCTTAGCTTTCATCCTGCCGTTGTCCAAGAGCACCACGTGCATCTCTGCGGGGCCGTGAATCCCCCGAGAGGTTATACCGTGTAGATCCGCACTCCAACTGGGACCCGATATGAATGATATGTATGTGGGAGTTCTTCCAAAAATTAATTTACAGGTATCGTAACATATACTTACTGCATCTTTCAAGTCGGGAACGATCCTATCTATGCCTGCCACTGCTATATATTTTTTAGGGATAGTACTGACCTCCCTGGCGTTTCCCTCATTGGTCATAATCCCGATCATACCTTCCTCGGCGGCAATGGCGTTGGCCCCCGTCATACCCACGTCGGCTTTCAAAGTACACCTCCAAAGATCATCCCTCACATTATTGAAGATATCATCGACATCGGGTTGTATACCCTTTCCATATTCCTTGGTCAGGATTTCTGCGATGGCTCCGAAAGGCATATCATCGAAGGGGAGCGGTTCACCGAGGACTTCTGGGTAATCCTTCTTGAATGTTCTATAACAGCCCGCGCAGGAGGTCACTTACTCTCTTTATCCCCTTTGATTTATCGTCTCCACGTTATCTTCAGCCATCTTCTCTACAACAGCCCTCTGGCCGCTACGCAGCAATACGGAACCACAGCAACCCTCTTCGTTGCCCAAAGTGACATAATCTACTCTCCCCTCATCCAAATTCTTGGCGGTAGCTCTAGCCACATCCGGTACCCTATAGGCGGTCATACAACCCACCCAATACAATGTTTCTGCCATTTTAACCACACTTTATATAAAAAATTTAAACGGCTTTCCTCCCTTTAATCTCTCCTACCCCCGATTTGAATGCTTTTAAATTTGCTTCAACGCGTTCCTTCGCAAACGATTCTTTAATTATTTCCTTTGTAGTCTCAATTTCGATGGGAATGAGTCCCGATCCCACTACACATCCGACCATAACGATGTTTTGCATCACTGCATCTCCTGCCTTCTTTGCCAGCTCTGTCGCCTCGATCACCTGTACACCGTACACCAATTCTTTGATGGCTTTGAGAACCTCTTCTACGGGCGGATATTCCAGCGTGCCCGAAAGGACGTCTACGGGATAGATCGGTCTGGGATTGATGATCGCCCTTGTTTTTTTGCTACCGAAGTTACCGATCGCTCGTAAGGATTCTATGGGCTCGAAGCCAATGATTATGTGTGCCATTCCTCGCGGTATTATGGGTCCGTACTGCATCTCCCCAGAGAGCCGTACATAGCTGGTCACCGCACCCCCTCGCTGGGAAGCACCGTAGATCTCTCCGACTGAGACGTATAACCCTTCGTTTACCGCCGCCGAAGCTATTATCCGTGAGGCTACAACGTTTCCTTGACCTCCAACTCCCGTTATAATTATGTTTAAAGGATCATCTCCTATCATCTCAAACCACCTCCTCGACGATGATTGCGCCAGCCGGGCAAAGTTTTGCACACAGCCCGCATCCATTGCATACAACCTCATCTATCTTTGCCTTACCCTTTGTATAGTCCCATATGTTTCCCGGACAGTTGAGAACCCGGGTACAAAATCTCATACATCCACATTCGTCTCCTATGCATTTATCTTGGTCCACGTAGACCCTAGGTTTCTTTTTCCTTTTTTGAGCTTCGGTCAAGGCACATTCTCGGCTGAAGATTATTACTTTTACCCCTTCGGTTTGAAGCATTTCGTACAGGTTTTGTGTGGCCTCATCTATATCAAAGGGATCACATTTCCTCACCTCGACGCCGATGCCCTTACAAACGTCCTCTATCGGGGTGACGGGAGAAGGTTCTCCCAATGCATCGATTCCAATACCCGGGTGGGGCTGATTGCCAGTCATCGCCGTGGTCTTATTGTCGAGGATCACGTATAGAAGATTGGACTTGTTCCAGCGGGCGTTTATCAACGCAGGTATGCAGGCGTGGTAGAAGGTCGAATCACCTGAGACGGCTATAACGGGCTTATCTAAACCGTATCTCTTCAAGTTTCCAAAACGTGTCGCGGTTCCTATTCCCGCACCCATGCAGTGCATACTCTTCAGCACCATGAATCCTGTCGGCAATTGTGCCATAGAGTAGCAGCCGATGTCGCCGGTTACAATTCCGTCTCGTCCATCCCATTTCAATGCTCTCTTTATCGCCCAAAAAGAAGCTCTGTGGGGGCATCCGGCACAGAATGCCATCGATCTATTGGGCGCATAGGATCCAACCAGTTTTTCTGCTTTTTCAGCGTAATCTTGGTCCCTCGGGATATACGTCACGTTCATCGTCTCTGTCAAACCCCTCATCACCGTGTCCACGTCCAGCTCTCCAACGCCGGCGCCAAATTCACTCCGGATATGATTTGACTTTTTGCCGTAGAATTTTATTGGACCGATGTCGGCGGCCAACTCCGCCGCCAGTACTTTGACGTTTTGCTCGAGGAAGGGGTCTATCTCCTCAACGAAGAGGACCTCCTTGGCGTGTTTTAAATGCTTTGCGATTAATTTTTCTGGTAGAGGCCACGTCGTTCCCAGCTTCAGTATCCCCACTTCATCTTTGAGTCCGAGCAACTTCACCGCTTCCGCCGAATATAACCATCCGGTCCCAGATGTGATGATGATGAATTCTGCATCCTCTTTGCCCGTATACCAATTGAACTGTGATTCTTCAAACTTCTCTTGAGCCGTCTTCAACTTTCCGTGCAGGGCATCATGGAACATGCACGTATAATCGCCCGATCCCGATGTCCATGTGCCCAGTAGGGGAGCAAATTCTGCCGATCTCTCTTCGCGTGTTATCGGTCCAAGGGAGACCAAACCACTTGAGTGCGAAAGTCTGGTAACGGTACGTACCATGCAGAGGACCCCCAACTCTTCGGAGAGATCAAAAGCCCACTTGGTCATATCTTTGGCCTCTTGGGTAGTCGCGGGCTCCAACAAAGGGATATCCGCGAATCTTGCATAATTTCGTGTGTCCAATTCTGAATTTGAAGAGTGAACAGCAGGGTCATCACCGGAAATCAAAACAAATCCCCCTTTCGTGCCCGACATGTTGACGGTCATCAGAAAGTCGCTACAGACATCGACACCCATATTTTTCATGACGGTCATCGCCCTCAGCCCGGCACAAGCTGCAGCTCCAGCCGCCTCCAACGCCACAATCTCGTTGACAGACCATTCGGTGAGGAAATCTAATTTCTTTGCGACTCCGGCCAGGGTTTCCAAAATTTCAGATGCGGGGTTTCCAGGATATCCAGAACAGAAATCGACCCCTGCCTCGATTGCACCCCTCGCGATTGCCTCGTTTCCCATCAATAATACTTTTCTGCCCGGTTCGTCTATCTCCACATGCATAATCATATACCCCCATTCCATGAAATTATCTTCGATCTTTCCTCATCTCTTATTGTCAAATAGGTTATTTTTCTACCATCGATTTCTTTTAACGCCCTCTTCTTTCTATTTAGAGATGCCTCACATAGATGATTGAATTTCTCCTTCTCCAACGGTTTCGTCTCGATGATCGCCGCCTCTTTTGCACTCTTCAAGAATCTCTCGCCATTCCTTGTTCGTACGATCACAGTATTCCAATCTTCTTCTCCTTCAACGGTACCGACCGAGATGTCCGAAAACTCGTTGGTCATGTCGAAACAGACAGCGCATGATGGCATGATGAATTTTCTTATCTCATCCAAGGGGACCTCTACCCTCCTTTCATCGGTCTGTATGACGAAGATGTTTGCCGGGGGAGGTGGAATGTCGGTTTTTAATATGTTTGCAGAGCCAACCAAACTCCTGATGTACTCATATGTATCGGGTGAAAAACACCAAGTGCAAAATAAGCCTATTCCAAGAGATATCTTCTCCTCTCCAGTTTCGAAGGGTGAATCTTGCATCTTTCGGATGGCGGTCATCTGACAAGGCGTGCATACCACCCCAATTTTTCCCATTTCCCCCTTTATGGCATCCAAAACTTTTGAGACTGTAGGAGACACGATATATTTGGACCCCACACATTCGAGCACTTCTTTTTTGCTCCGCGCAATCGTCGGTTTTGGATTGACCCCATCGGATGACGTTGCTAGAACTGCGGCATCTATTTTTCCGGTTTGTAAGGCATGGATTATAAGCGCCGATACCACTCCCCCGTACTGGGCGGCCGACCTAATCTCTTCATCTTTTGCCCTGGCTTTCATAACATATATATTCGAACCGATCGCGATATCTTCTCTATACGAGCCGAATATACTTTTATCGAGCGAGGGTACATCGATGTATGATCTGGGACAAAAATTGTAGCATCTCCCCTTGCTGAGACCACACGGCTCGATTATAATCGCATTTGCCTTAACCATGTCGATATACGGACAAAGGTTTGTACAAGCCCCACAACCTGTGCACAATTCTTCATCAAGAACATTTCTTTGCAGATCATCTGGCCCCTTTATATTTTGCACCTTACTCATCTCCTTAATCGAAAATCTTTCCCGGATTTAAGATGCAGTTTGGATCAAAAACCCTCTTTATTCTCCTCATGAGATCTATCTGCGCTTCATTTATTGCAATGGGGACATATTTCTTCTTAATGAAGCCAATTCCGTGCTCTCCAGAGATGGTTCCCCCGAGCGATACACTAGATTTGAACACATCTCTAAATGCGTCGGGCGAGATCTTCATGAATTCTTCCTCTTCCATACCGACCCCGATTACGGCAAAATGCACGTTCCCATCACCGGCATGCCCGCTGCCGCTCACCAAGAGACCGTACTTCTCAGATAGCTCACCCAACATCCTCATGAACTCGGGGATCTTGCTCCTGGGAACTACGGCGTCCCCAATGTCAATCGACCCTAACTCCTTTATGGCAAAACCCAGCTTGCTCCTGACTTCAGAGACATTTCTCATGTCTCTCTCCGTATCCACGACGAAGACGTCGGAGGCACCGTTACCCATGCAGATGGTGCTAATTCGTTCGGCGAGATCACTCACCTCTGCTTCGGTCCTTCCTTCAACAAATATAATGAGATAATTTGCCACATCTGGAATCGGAAGACTTATACCCGTATAATCCTGGCACAGCCTCATGGCGGCTCCCAACATAAATTCGATCGCCGTTGGGAGCATCCCTTCTTTAAGTATCTTCGGTACGGTACCGATCGCATCTTCGAGATCGTCAAAAGCCGGAATTAAAAAACATCTCTTCTCCGGTTTTTTGATTAATCTCAGTATGATCTTGGTTACGACGGCCAACGTCCCCTCAGATCCTATCAGAAGATGCCTCAGATCATAGCCCGTTGAATTCTTCACATATTTACCGCCCGTTTCTATTACTGTACCATTTGGAAGTACGGCATCCAATCCCAAGATATAATTCCTCGTGATACCGTACTTCACCGCCTTCATGCCACCGGCATTTGTTGCGACATTTCCTCCGATGAACCCGCTCTCCTCCTCTGGATAGACAGGATAATATAGACCCCTATCTTCCACAGCTTTGTACAGGTCGGCCAAGATTACACCGGGCTCGAGCACGGCAACGAAGTTATCCTCATCTATCTCCAAGATCCTATTCATTCGTTCCAATGAGAGGAGAATCCCACCATAAATAGGAACCGCACCGCCAGACAGTCCCGTTCCGCCACCTCTCGGCGTGACGGGAATTATTTCCCGATTGGCAAGTTTTAATATTTCAGATACTTCCTCTCTCTCCTTCGGTTTTACAACAACTTCCGGAAGTACCGGTTTCAATAAAAACGTCTCATCGTGTCCATAATCCTCGATGTCCTCTGAAAGGACATTCTCACCCCCAACGATCTTCCCGAGTTCCTGGATAATATTATCAGATACTTTCTTGTATTGCATGATCTTCGATCTCATTTCAAATATAAATAGCTAACTATCAATCTTCTTCAAACTTTGGGCGGTTGAATCTTCTAAGATCGCATCTAAGATTCCGATCATGGAGATCGGTCAGAGAAATTATGAAATTCTGCCGGAATCAAATGGCAAAACGTTATTTTGCCATACTACACGCTACTTTGATCAAACAAATAAAAAAATCTTTTATACCCGCTAGACATCAGAGGATGAATAAGCAATCGGGACGGATACGTGGTAGGAATCTACGCCATATTTCAAGCTCCTCTTTATCTCTAAGATGCCCATTTTGTAAAACGCTTTGAGCAATGCGATCAGGGCGTAAGCGAGTAAGGTGGAAAAGATCTGGATGAGTGCGGTGCTCAAAAATCGAAGATTCGTACGGACATACGCAAATCGAAGATTTGCGACTACGTTCAGATTCTTCCCAACGAACCTCTCGATCTTCAGATAAGACTTTATCCCCTTGAAGAATATCTCGATCGACATCTCATTCTATATATCTCTCTTATCTCTTCAGGCGGAAGATCTAAATTCGTGATGTATCTCTCGATTCTCTTATCATTGTGGAAGGTCACCAATCTGAATATCGAGTGCTCAAAATCCTTTGGATTTTTAAGCAAATCGTGTACATCTCCAGGTGTAATCATAACGGTGAGAGGAATCGTCAATAGTTCCAATAGGGCAGAAGTATGGATCTTTATCCCCTCTTCTATCGCTCCGGTTAATCCACAATACCCAAACTCGGAATATTTGGACTTCCAAACGATGAACGTCGAATCTATCCCAAGAACTTTTAGACCTCGTTTCATCTTCCAATGTTTCCGATCTCTCCATATCCGATCGATCAACTCATAAAATGCCCAGACGAATGCTCTGTAATCCCTCTTCTTGTTCACCTTCGATAGTTGTGATTTGCTGATCTCGATCA
>RXIL01000090.1 GCA_004212085.1 Candidatus Methanolliviera hydrocarbonicum | reverse complement strand
TTAGACCATGCTGCCACGAAGGATCTGAGCTCTTCACCATTCTCTTTTATTATGACGGGGATATTCTTACCATTCATCCGCTCGTAGAATAAATTTGCACCCGTTCCGAGATTATGATAAAACTCCCTCGTAAAGTCCATAATCATCTTCTTTGGCTCATCCACCCCAAATGAGGTGACCCAACCAAGCGTCGATGGCAGAAGAACGGTAACACCGAGCTGATCTTCACTCTCCTCTAATATATTGAACACGGTCGTTTTGAGGTCTCTTGGAGAAAATTTATCGATTATCTCGTTCAAGTCTATACCTGTGGCACTTTCAACGGTTCTTGTGGAATAGATCTTCTTAATTTCTACGTTCTGAACGGATCTTTCATATCCGTGGGAATTGATGATCTGTTTCCAACTCCTGCTGAATGCACAGGTTCTCCCTATCTGATCATACTTATTTGAGAGATCCTTCTTATCCAGACCGTACTTATCCATAATCTCAATGGTGGAGTTCAAATTTCCGTCATCCAACGGTCCCCTGCAACCTTCACACGGTTTTCCGTTATCCGTACAAGGAGCACCACAGCCTGCCTCTGTCAAAGGCCCCAAACAGAGTTCTCCCCTCTCTAAAAGGCACGGAGTTCCATTCATCCTGCATTCGACACAGACAGGAAAGTGCTTTCTGAAAGGTCTTTTATCCATCAGAACAGATCTGATATAATATGAAAATTCGCTCGTATTTATCGGACAACCTCTTATCATGTAATCCACGTCTATGGCGCTGTTTACAGGTTTAAGCCTCCATGGAGGGTCAAATTTAACCTCTTCTCCAAGAAAATCCCCTGGAGATGGTATGCCACCGAAACAAGCGCATGCTCCCACTGCCATAACCGTCTTTGCCCTCTCCCTCACCTCTTTTAAGAGGGATTCTTCTTCTTCCTTTGAGATACCACCCTCGACCAACAAAAGATCATATCTCTCTTCTAAATCATCTTTTTCCGGATGAGAGATATCCAAAAATTTCATCGTCTCCTTTAGATCCTTATCTTCTTTAAAAAGCTCGAATTGACACGTTCCACACGTCGTCAATCTCACCACTGCTGTTTTTGCTTTCTCCATGGACTGTCTCCTATAAAGCTCCGGGTTGCTTCTTCATCTCTGCGTACGTGAATACCGGCCCATCCATACAGACGTACTTTGAACCAACGTTGCAGTGCCCGCATTTCCCAACCCCGCATTTCATATGCCTCTCGAGCGTGGAGACGATCATATCATCTTTAAAACCGAGCTTTGCCAGATCCATCGTGACGAAGCGGAACATAATTGGCGGACCACAGATAAAGACCATCGTATTCTCAACTTGGATATCCGTTTTATACAATAGACTGCCGACAACACCGACGTTTCCCGTCCAAGTATCGTCCCCCCGATCAACCGTCGTTAAGACCTCAAATCTATCTATCTTTGACCATCTATCCCATTCCCATTTGAAGAGATGATCTTTTGGTGTTCTGGCGCCAGAGAGAACCCACACCTTTCCATAGTCTCTCCTGTTATCCACGATATAATTGATCAAAGATCTTAAGGGAGCCAAACCCAGACCTCCGGCGATAAAGACCGCATTCTTACCTTTCAATCCTTCAATAGGAAAACCATTCCCCCAGGGACCCCTTACCCCAACCTTATCTCCAATTTCTAATTTATGAAGAGCTTTCGTAACGTTCCCAACATCTCTTACACAGAGCTGAAAACAATCCTTCTGGGTCGGAGAAGAGGTGATCGAGATCGGTGCCTCCCCGTAACCGAAGACTGTGAGCTGTAAGCATTGACCCGGAATATTATTTAAATTTCCTCCCTCGGGCAATTCAAACGTGAACGTGATGGTATCGGGAGTTTCTGCTCTTTTATCCTTTAAAACTGCGATTCTTGGAAGATACAAGCCCTCATTCATTTAGATTCACTCCTCAAAAGTCCTACAATTCTCGTACAATCGATATCAGCAGGACATACATTTATACATCTTCCGCATCCCGTACAACCGGAGACGCCATATTTATCGTCAAAATAAGAGAACTTATGCAATATCCTTTGTTTCAGCCTCGATGTTCTATCATTTCTGAAGTTGAGCCCACCCGCAACGAGCGTGAAATCAGTGAGGACACATCCATCCCAGATCCTCTTTCTCTCTCCGTTCTTTCCGTCCAAACCTATGTCATCCACAACGTTGTAGCAGAAACACGTTGGGCAGACCAAGACGCACTTTCCGCATCCCAGACATTTTTCTCCGAAATCGTTCCACAGATCGCTCTCGTATTTTTCGAGCATGAGTTCCGGGAGATCTTTTGTCTCAACCTCCCTTATAAATCCCTCCAACTTCGGTCTCTCCATATCCTTTCCGTCCTTGAATATCTCCATCGAATTGACGATTCTATCGCCTTTTTCACTTCCGATCTCCACCCCATATTCGTCTCCGCCGTCGATCAACATCAGATCGTAGCCGTCTTCAACACGATCCGTCCCCATCGAGCCGCAGAAACAGGCCTCGCTTGGATGGGTACAATAGACGCCGATGATCAAAGCGTGTTCTCTCCTCTTTTTATAGAACGGATCGAATTTATCGTCGAGATATACCATATCGAACCTGAGCAGGGCGTTTATATCACAGGGGTGTGCACCAAGAATGCAGATCTCATCTGCTTTCGGTTCACTCTTGAATTTTATCTCTTCTTCAGCCGAAAGATCATATTCGAGAATGATCTCTTCAGGGGGAAAGAAGAACTTCTTTATCGGTAGTATGGTGCTCGGATAATCCAATACTACCTTATCTTCATCTTCGACAAAATCAAAGGCGTATTCACCATCCCTCTCCTGTGGTGCCGCAACCTTATATGATCCTTTAAGCTCTCTCACAAACGATGCAACATCCTCTTTAAAAAGCCTCTTCATCTTATAGGATCCACCTCCAATTCCAAAATAAGCTTTTCGATATTAAATTATCGCTGATTTTCCGCTCTCAACATATCTTTTCATGAACTCCATAACACCTTCAAGCTCTTCTTCGGTGATATCTTTTATCTGGGTTTC
Source organism: Candidatus Methanolliviera hydrocarbonicum (assembly GCA_004212085.1). GTDB lineage: Archaea > Halobacteriota > Methanoliparia > Methanoliparales > Methanoliparaceae > Methanolliviera > Methanolliviera hydrocarbonicum. Next base: position 5,203 of record RXIL01000090.1, on the reverse strand, counting down.
GTCTATCCTTCCGTCTGACGCCAATGCGATTCTCACAAGGAGGGGATCGTTTAGAGGTCTTCCTATCTGGGAGAGCATACTGACGTAAACCTCTTGAGCACCGGAGACCTCCCATATCTCCTCGGCAAGATGATTTGATAGGAGATTATAGATCTTTCCAACGTGACTGACAGGATTTTTCCCCGCAGGAGCTTCCAAACTTACGGGCCTGTTGTAGGGCACGATTCCGTTCGTTCTGTTTCCTCTTCCTACCTGTCCGTCGTCTCCCATCTCGGCAGAGGTACCGGTAACCGTCAAATAAACTCCGTTTTCCCCTCTATTCTCCCGATCGAGTGCATTCAAAGATATCTTGACCTCTCGCTCATTCATTCCATCTATCTGTGACTGGATATCTTCCAAGATCTCTTCTTTCTGCCTGAAATAATCCTTCTCCCCTGCAACAAATCTATCCACAAAAGAGTTGGCGATCGTCACGTTTACGTTATCTTTTATGCGGCACGCCATCACCTTAACGTCTTCCCCGCTCACCGGGAATCTCCTCTTAAAATCTTCTGAATTTATATATCGCTCCGTCTCATAGACCATCTTTTCCGTGGAAGAGAGAGGAGCATAAGCCATTCCAAGAGAGGTGTCGTTTGCTTCCGGCATTCTGCCTTCTCTTTCAAAGATATCACTAAGATTTCCGGAGCCGCCCTTCGTCTCCACCTGATACCTGATCTCTTCTTCCGGATCCAAGAACCTTAAATTTTCTCTTATCCAGTCTTTGGTCGACCTCAAAGCGATCTCTTTTATCGGTATATTCTTCCCTTCCGCTTCTTCGACCGCCCTTCCGGAGAAGAAGATGAGAATTGGTATGATAACTTTCCCTCCGCCAAATTTCGGCTCCGTCTTCCCTCCCACCACATCCCCTTTATCGACGTTATGGTGAAGTATGCGTCCAAACTTCTTCAGATATTCTCTACAGAGGGCAAGAGAGAACTCTTCCATTATGCTGTCAATCATGAAGTCGGGATGCCCAAGCCCTTTCCTCTCGACGATCTCTATATTTTGATCTTCGATCAAAACCCCGCTGATCTTCTCAACTTCTATCCTTCCCACAGCATCACCAAAAGCAAGGAACTCAGATCCTTCTTCCCAATATTCTCGTCCTGTCCACCTTAACTGATGTCGGTGCCAATATGACCTGATCCTCTCCCACTCCAGCAACATCTCCTCTTATATCTTCTGCCATCTGTTTAAAATCCCTCAAAACTCTATTTAGAGCTATTTCATCATTTTTTATTAGAGATATATCCAGTATAACGATATTTCCCCCGTAAACCTCTTTTTTAATCGCCGGAAGCTCGTTTGTGCTCGCTATCTTTCCGACCTTTATATACATCTTGGCCTCTTCTTCCGCCACCCCTTCGTATTCAGATAGGTCAATCTCCTTGTAGTCCTCCATCGCTGCTGAAGATCCAGAACTTCTCTTAAACCAATTTACCATTTTTTTACACCCCGCAACTTCTATTTTTATATGGTATTTACCCACCCATACTTTAACATATTGGTTCGACAGATTTAAATATAGATTAAAATTACTTCTAAAAAGCAGATGAAGCAATTAAATTATTTTTTGTTGAGGGAAAGAGATGAGCAATAGGCCTTTGGATCTTTTGAGCAGCGTCTTGAATTCGCCGATAATTGTCAAGTTAAAAGATGGTAGAGAGTTTCGGGGGAACTTGCGGGGGTATGATATGCATCTAAATTTGGTTTTGGATGACACGGAAGAGATTAAGGACGGAAAGAACGTTAAAAAGTATGGAACGATGATAATTAGGGGAGACAACGTCATTTACGTCTCCCCTTAGGAGGATTTTATGTCGAGAGGAACTCCATCAATGGGTAAACGTAACAAAACTGTGCACATAAGATGTAGGAGGTGTGGAGAGGTAGCGTTTCATCGGAGAAAGAAAGTATGCGCCTCGTGCGGCTTTGGTAGGGGGGGAAAGAGAGGAAAATATAGTTGGCGCACGAAGGGATGATTGCAAAGTGATTCTGAATGATTGCAAATGATAAGAGAAGAATGCGGTGTTATAGGTGTTAGCTTTTCGCGTGAGAGTTCCTTAGACGTTTCTTACCACCTTTATTACGGCCTTTATGCCCTGCAGCATCGAGGTCAAGAGTCTGCAGGGATGGCCGTCTTTGATAAGGGGAGAGTAAAGCTATATAAGGAGATGGGGTTTGTATCGGGGGTTTTCGACAAGAAATTGGGCAAACTCGGCGGAAGTGCCGGCATAGGACACGTAAGATACTCTACTATTGGGGAATCGAATATAAAGAACAGCCAACCATTCCTCATCAATCATAAAGGCAAGGCTTATGCCATCGTCCACAACGGAAACCTCGTAAATTATCGTAAGCTAAGATCTAATATGGAGAGAAGAGGAGAGGTCTTCACATCCACATCAGATTCTGAGGTGATGTTGCATCTGATCATTGGAGAAATGAGAGACGAAAGAGAGATCACGCCTGCCACCTCGGCAGTGATGAAGAAGATGAAAGGATCATATTCTGCCATTCTTCTTGTAGAGGATTGCATCATCGCATTCAGAGATCCGCTCGGGATCAAACCCCTTTGCATCGGGAGAATTGATGGCGGGTACATCGTTGCCTCCGAGAGCGTAGCCATTGATACGTTGGATGCAGAGTTTATAAGGGACGTAATGCCTGGGGAAGTCATAATCCTGAAGGATGGTAAGATTATAAGAGAGGAGAGGGTTATTGAGCTTGAAAATACGGCTCATTGCATGTTTGAATACGTCTATTTCGCGAGACCCGACTCCGTCATTGATGGAAGATCTGTCTATGATGTTAGGAGAAGAATAGGCGAGATTTTAGCGGAGAAATCAAATATCGACGCGGATTTTGTCTCACCAACGCCGGACTCGGGCGCCACTTTTGCCATAGGTTACGCAAAAAGATCGGGTCTGCCATATATCGAGAGCTTGATCAAGAACAGATACGTGGGAAGAACATTTATAATGCCCGAGCAGAATGAGAGAGAATTAGCGGTTCGCCTCAAATTGAATCCGATTAAGACAAATATAGATGGAAAGAGAATCGTTCTTGTCGATGATAGCGTTGTTCGGGGAACGACGTCGAAGAGGATAGTGGAGATGCTTAAGAGGGGCGGCGCCAAGGAGGTTCATCTCTGCGCGGGATGTCCACCGTTGATATCTCCATGTTACTATGGAGTGGATTTCACGACGAAAGATGAGCTTGTGGCATCCAAAAAAAGTATAGAAGAGATTTCAAAGATCATCGGGGCGGACTCTCTCCATTATATAAGNGTGGAAGANCTGATANAGGCAATAGGTAAAAAAAGAGAGGATATCTGTCTGGCATGTTTGACCGGTGAATATCGCATAAAAGTTCCGGAAATTTAGTTTTAGCTCTTCTTCGCGCCTTTTGTGTCACGCCTTCTGCGTGTTCGAGGTCTATAGCTTTTAATATCATCAATTCTGCTCTTTGGTATCTTCGTGAAGAGCTCATTTTTTGGAGTACTTAACGGAGGGTAGGAACTCATCACCGTGTTCTGATCCGTTTGTTTGAGACATCCGTCCGCGATCAGATCCTTTATCATTGGACCCACTATACTTATGTCCTCCCCATACTCCGATAAAAACTCGATGATGTCCTTCACGGCGACCCCCCGTCTGTTTAGAAATGAGGTTAGAGAATTATAAAATGAGTTCTGCGCAAACCCATTGACCGCATACAAAATCAGTCTCCTCATCTCTCTTTCTCTCTCTTCCATCTTCATTTAAAAATCTCCGATTTTTAAGTGCTCAAAAATCCTTTGGATTTTTGGCATGCGAAAATCTTCGATTTTCGTGGCACCAAATCGGAGATTTGGTCGCATAGCACAAATCTTTGATTTGTGCCTATCTGAAAATGGAACATTTTCAGTCACCTAAAGACACGCTCTATGAATGGGACTACATCCTTCTTTCTTGACATTGCTCCATCAAGATAGAGAGAATTATCTTTCACCGGTTTTTTGAACGCTTCCTCTGCCTTTGACCTGTCTCCGACCACAAATAATTTAGATGCTCTCTCTACGATGTTGGTTACCATAAGAGATAGGAGGGAATAATCATTCTCATCCTTAAGTTTCTCCAATTCCTGTATCAATTCATCCATTCTCTCTTCGCTCTCTTTAAAATCCACCACCTCTATCTGCCCGATGCCTACCTTATCTTCGCCGAACTCAAAATCTTTGAAATCAGATAATATGATCTTTGAAGCAGTTAAACCCTTTAAACTGGATTTTTTCCTCTTGATCTCCATGCCAAACATTTTAATATCTTCTATTCCTGCGATTGGAGCCAATTTCTTCACCATCTCGAAATCTCTCTCTGTGGTGGTTGTAGAGGTAAGAACAATAGTATCTGAGAGGATAGCTGAGAGAAGTATTCCTGCAATCTTTCTCTTAATCTTGCCAATATATCTCTCTGCGATCATTGTGGCAGTAGATCCGACAGGTTCGGTGTGAAAGGTTATTGGAGAAGAGCAAGAGAAATTTATCTTGTGATGGTCTATCACCTCTAAGATCTCTGCCTGATCCATGTTATCCACTGATTGCGAGAGCTCGTTGTGATCGACCAGGATGAATCTCTTCCCACCCCCGTCAGATAGGAGGATCGGAGGATCGAGATCAAAATATTCCAGGACATAGCTGGTCTCCGCATTTATCTCTCCGCATCTGGCCGCCACAACGTCCTCACCTTTAAAATATGCGTAAGCGATCGCGGAACATATTGAATCCGTATCGGGATTTTTATGACCTATGACATAAATATCTCCCATAACTGTTCTAAAGGAGGATCATCCTTTATTAATTTTTCTTTCATTTCGGTCAAACAGAGATGATCCGACTTTTTGAGCCGTGCTCGAAGATTATCGTATGAGAAGATCATATCATCCCTTACAGCCGAAGAGTGCATAATCTTAGCTATTCCAGAAAAAGAGGTGATTGTGAGAGAACACACGAACATATCAAGGATATAGTCAAATTAGATTTGGGGCAAAAGCGGGCTAGCCAAAAGATCGAAAAGTTTTATTAATAGTATCCCAAATTTTCGGCGATGAGAATCGGTGTTTATGTTTGCCACTGTGGTTTAAACATCGCGAGGACCATAGATGTAGAAGAGGTCAGAGA
>RXIL01000053.1 GCA_004212085.1 Candidatus Methanolliviera hydrocarbonicum | reverse complement strand
TTGGAGAATTTGATTTCATGCCGAAGGAGATTCTATTAAGCTCCACCACAACCGAAGAAGAAGGACTTGAGAAAGAAAAAAGTCAATCGGAAGGATTGTTCTCTCAGTTTGAAGATCTATCTAAACAATACTCGGAGATGCTTGGAGGGGCAAAGAAAGAGGAGAGGATCATTGGTTTGGGTCCCCACGAGTCGAGAGAGATAACTTTTTCCGTCGCGCCGAGGACCAAGGGAGAGCAGGAGATCGAATTCATCGTTCAATACAAGAATGGGGGCAATCTGCACGAGGAGATATTTAAAAAGACGGTGAAGGCGGAAGATAAGGAAGAGGTTAGGATCGTCTTTGTAGAGCACCCAGAACCCGTACCTCCAGGGGAAGAGGCAAAGATAGAGATGGAAGTGATAAACGGAAGGTCGGGAAAGATAGATTCGGTCTCGGTGATCCTTACAACGAAAGATGCCTTCCCCTCTGAGGCATTCATAGGGGTCATGGAGCCAAACGATGCCTTTCCCATAAGCTTCAAGGTCGATACAGATAATTTAAAGGAGACAGAGAAGATCGGATTCAAAGTAAGATACAAGAGCGGCGAAAAATATTACGAATCGAGGGATTATACGATAGACCTCAATCTTCTTCCTGCACAGACAAAAGTGGGGTATGAATACTCCTTGATACCGATCTTCCTGATAATCTTCGTCGTTCTCGGCATACTTATGCGAAGAAGGAAATAATGCTTTCCCTAAAAAAAGTGGAGAAGACGTATGGGCTGGGCACGATTAAGGTGCATGCCCTGAGGGGAATAGATCTGAATATCGAAGAGGGAGAGTTTGTCTCTATTATGGGTCCATCAGGATCAGGAAAATCTACTCTCCTCAATATGATAGGGTGTCTGGACAGACCGACCGCAGGAAGGATCGTTCTCGACGGAAAAGACCTCTCAAAACTTGGCGACAATGAACTGGCAAAGATCAGGAGGGAGAGTATAGGTTTCATATTTCAACAATTCAATCTGATACATACGATGAACGCGTTGGAGAACGTTGCACTTCCCCTATATTTTATGGGCATCGATACAGAAAGAAGGATGGGGAAGGCAAAGATGCTTTTGGAGAGGGTTGGATTGGAAGATAGAGTTTATCATAGGCCGTCTGAGCTTTCCGGCGGAGAACAACAGCGGGTGGCAATAGCAAGATCTCTCGCGAATGATCCGATGATAATATTGGGAGATGAACCGACGGGAAACGTCGATAGCACGGCGGGTGCGGCGATCATGGATATGCTGGAGGAGTTGAATGGCGGGGGTAAGACGATCATTGTTGTCACGCACGATGCGGAGATTGCCAAAAGTGCTGGGAGAATTGTGAAAATGAAGGATGGAAGGATCTTAAACGGAGATTTTTAAATGTTTGACATCTTCTCCTCCTCGCTTAGAAATATAGGCGAGAGAAAAGTGCGATCTATACTGACTATTTTGGGGATAGCGATCGGGATCGCGGCACTCGTGGCATTGATATCGATCGGATATGGCATGAACGATGCCATAACTAAAGAGATGAGTGGGAGTATGGATGTGATCGTCGTGACGCCTTCCATGGGGGGATTCTCATCCGGTATGGGGTTTACTCCAAAGGATCTGGCCGATATAAAGCGAATAAACGGTGTGGAGTGGACTGATGCACGAATAAGTGAGATAAGTAATGTAGAATATGGTGGAGAGATGCGGTACGTCCCGATAAATGGAGTGAATCCAACGGACTTCCAGCGGGTCTCTGGGGATGTGCCTATCTCAGATGGAAGGATGTTGAAAGAGAGCGATAGGCGGGCGTGTGTGGTTGGACGTACGGTCGCAGAGAATCTCTTTGGTCATATCCATCTTAACTCTTCCCTAAAGATAGGGAAAAAAGAATTCAAGGTTGTCGGAATATCAGAGAGGGGGGGTTCCACGAATCTCTTCCCGGTAGATTCATCGATACTGATCACAGATAAAGATGCAAAGGATCTCTTTGGGGGAGTAACAGTTTCTACGGTATTNGTNAAAGTCAAGGACGCGAGGGAAGCCAATGAGATAGCGAATGAGATAAAAGAGGGTATAGATAGNAACCACAGGAGCAAAAATTTCACGCTCGTGATGACGATGTCACAATTCAAAGAGATCTTTGAGAGAATACTATCTATGCTGGGGCTGTTTTTGGGCTCTATAGCGGCTATTGCTCTCATAGTAGCGTCTTTGGGTATAATGAATACGATGTTCATGTCAATTATGGAGCGAACGCATGAGATAGGGATAATGAAGGCGATCGGGGCAAAGAGCTCAAATATTTTATCCCTCTTCATAGCAGAGACAGCGATCATAAGCGCCATCGGAGGGGTATTTGGCTGTCTCCTCGGTATAGCGGCATCAAAGATCATCAGCGCCATCGGTTCATTTCAAAATATAGAGATCCCGGTATCTGTTAAACCAGAGGTTATACTCGCCGGGATGGCGATTGCCATCATTGTCGGCGTTTTATCAGGGTTATATCCTGCGTGGAAGGCGTCCAAGATGAGTCCGGCTGAAGCGGTCAGATACGAATAGAACAATTTTTGAGCACAAAAAGGTTTATCTATCGTGGAACGATACCGCCTCAAATGATTATGAGTGAGGGGAGAAACAGGGCTATAGAGGTCTTCACTTTAACTAAAAATTTTAAAGAGCTAACCGCCGTTGACGGTATACTATTTGAGGTTGGAGCGGGTGAGATATTCGGGTTGATAGGTGCCAATGGGGCAGGAAAGACGACTACCATAATGATGCTCTGTACGCTCATTCGTCCAACGTCCGGATCCGCGAGGATATGTGGATACGATATCATCAAGGAGAGCAAAAAGGTAAGAGAATCTATCGGGGTGGTCTTTGAAGAGCCGAGCATAGATATCCGATTGACCGGAAGGGAGAACCTTGACTTCCACGCAAGGATGTATCGCCTTCCAAAGAAGATGAGAGAGGAAAGGGTATCGGAGGTCTTGGATCTGGTTGAACTTAGGGATAAGGAAGATCTTTTGGTCAAAGATTACTCCGGTGGCATGCAGCGCAGGCTCGAGATCGCAAGGAGCCTATTAAATCACCCGAAGGTCTTGTTCTTGGATGAGCCCACCATTGGTTTGGACGTGCAGACGAGGAGAAAGATGTGGGATTATGTGAAAAAAATGAACCGGGAGGAGGGCACGACCTTATTTTTGACGACACACTATATCGATGAGGCGGATCAGATCTGCAATCGGGTCGGGATCATGGATCACGGAGAGATAAAAGCGATCGATAGACCAGAAAGATTAAAATATTCTGCCGGTGAGAGTGTGATCTCTCTAAAACTCTCTACTGGGTCAAAAGAGGATTTCTCAAGGTTATTGAGTGAGTTGGATTGGGTGAAGGAGATCGATGAGAGCAACGGTTCGTTTAGAGTGGGCATTAGCTATGGAGAAAAGAGAGTGCCCGAAATCGTTCGTTTGGCAAGGGAGAATGGATTTTCCATCTCTTCAATCAGTTCACACAAAGTGACGCTGGAAGACGCATTTATTCGTCATAATGAAGGAGGATGATTAATCACGTATGTTATAGAAGTTAAAGACCTTGTAAAAGCGTTCGATGGTTTTGTTGCGGTAGACCACATCAGTATGAATATTAAAGAGGGAGAGATATTCGGACTTCTCGGCCCGAACGGTGCTGGGAAGACGACGACTATGAATATGCTCTGCACAATCCTTAATCCGACTTCCGGATATGCAAAGATAGGTGGATACGATGTTTTCAAGGAGCGAGAAGAGGTGAGAAGAAGTATCGGAATTGTATTCCAGGATCCGTGCATCGACAACTTTCTTACAGGAAGGGAGAATCTCGCGTTTCATGCAACGATGTACCACATGAAGAAGAGAGAGAGGGAATATAGGATCTCAGAGGTATTGGATTTACTCGATCTGAAGGGGAAAGAGAATATCAAGATCGACGACTGCCCAGCGGGTGTGCAGCGTAGATTTGAGGTCGCACGGGGTTTCATGAATCATCCAAAGGTGCTGTTTTTGGACGAACCGACGATCGGCTTGGACATAGTTGCAAGGAGAAAGTTATGGGAGTATATCAGAAGGTTGAATGATTCTGAAGGTATGACGATCATATTAACCACTCATTACATTGAGGAAGCAGATTATCTCTGTGATAGGGTGGCGGTCATCGACAATGGAAGAATAAAAGTTATTGATACGCCAGATAATCTGAAGAACTCGATTGGTAAGGATGTGATCTCGTTGGAGATTGAGAACGGCAGGCGCAAAGAATTTTTAAACGTTCTAACGGGATTGGATTGGATAGAAAAGGTTGAAGCTTACAATAACTCATTTGAATTGAGCGTAAGCGGCGGGGACGAACGAGTGCCAGAGCTCGTCAACCTGGCGGATGAGAACGGATTTACTATCTCATCCATCGATTCCCACAAACCGACGCTGGAGGATACGTTCATACATTATGTGGGAAAGACGATCAGAGAGAGCGAAGGAAGCATGAAAGAAGAGAGAAAGGCGAGAAGAGCAAGAAGAAGAGGGAGGAGATAAAAGTGGGAAAGATAATAGATCCATTACCGATGTATACGATGTGGCTCAGGCAGATGATAAGGTTTTTTCGGATGAAGGCGAGACTCGTTAGCTCATTGGTGATGCCTTTTCTCTTCCTCGCATTTCTTGGCATACCACTTAGCATTTTACCGTCTGGCGCGATGCCTGGCATACCCGAAGATATGAACTTTCTCGACTATCTGGCACCCGGAATACTTGGAATGACGTTATTGTTCTCATCAATGATGGCAGGAGCATCCGTTCTCTGGGACAAGGAATTTGGATTCTTGAAAGAGGTGTTGGTAACGCCGGTCAACCGATTATCGATCATGCTTGGCAGGAGTCTTGGGGGTATGACCACCTCAATCATACAGGGATTCATGATAATAGGGATAAGCGTGCTTATGGGCGTTAATATCTCTTCAGTATCCGGTTTATTACTCTCGATCGTCTTCATGGTTCTGATATGTGCCACATTTATCGGATTTGGATTGATTCTTGCCACACAGTTGGGTGAGATGGAAGGATTCATGTCGATCATAAATATGATACAGATGCCGATATTCTTCGCATCGCCCGCTTTTCTCCCGATGGAGATGATGCCGCATTGGCTTAAATCTATCATCTGCTTAAACCCATTCACATACGGAATCGATGGGTTGCGCGGAAGTCTCGTCGGATATTCGACATTTCCATTGATCCATGATTTCGTCATCTTGCTCGTCACTTCGATCGTTTTGATGCTTGTGGGAGCATATTGCTTCGAAAAGATGGAGGCAAATTAACAGAATCAACGATGAAAAACGGCCAAATCAAGTCCCAAAAGAAAATCTATCGGGACACCAATCTTCAGATCATTTTCGCTGTTACTCTAATGGCCGTTCTTGGTGTTTCCAGCATAACTCCGGCTTTTCCGATGATAACGCAAGAGCTGAAGATATCGCCTCAGGAAGTCGGGTTGCTCATTACGGTATTCACATTCCCGGGTGTTTTATTAACCCCTTTTCTTGGAATACTTGCCGATCGACTTGGCAGAAAGAAGATTCTCGTTCCTTCACTGATGCTATTCGGCATTGCCGGAGGAGCATGTGCATTTGCCCGCGACTTCAACCTTTTACTGGCGTTGCGTCTCTTTCAGGGGGTGGGTGCGTCTTCTTTAGGTTCTCTTAACGTTACGATCATAAGCGATCTTTATTCGGGTGAAGAGCGTATTACGGCAATAGGCTATAACGCCAGCGTTCTTAGTTTAGGTGCTGCGAGCTATCCTGCCATTGGTGGAGCGCTGGCGATGATAGGGTGGCATTATCCCTTCTTCCTCTCAATCGTTGCCATTCCTGTTGGATTTCTCGTCTTGTTCTCGTTAGAAAACCGTGAGCCGAAGAACGAGCAGCATTTCAGGGAATATTTGAAGAATGCATGGCAAAGCATAAAAAATCGCCGGATTGTTGGACTTTTCGTTGCCAGTACCCTCACCTTCATTATACTTTATGGATCATACTTGACCTATCTCCCGTTTTTAATTAAACACTCATTTGGCGCATCTACCCTTGTAATCGGACTGATCATGGCAAGCATGTCCCTCACGACTGCGCTCACATCTTCGCAACTTGGAAAACTCTCAAAGGTATGCTCGAAAAGAACAATTCTAAAATCGGCTTTTATTCTCTATGCATTGGCTTTAGTTATTTTTCCTCTTGTTCCCACTATTTGGGCGCTCTTACTCCCCACCACGATATTTGGGATTGCTCAAGGTGTCAATATTCCAAGCATTCAAACAATCTTAGCTGGGTTGGTACCTATGGAACACCGCGCCGCATTTATGTCCGTAAACGGGATGGTTTTACGGTTGGGACAAACATTGGGGCCACTTTTAATGGGTATAATCTTTGCTCTGTGGGGGATGGCAAGTGTTTTTTATGCCGGCGCGGGTTTTTCGATCGCTGCGTTCATATTGGTGGTTGCAATGATCGAGTAAGCTTATAAATAATGGTAATATCTTCCGGACGAATCTTCCGGACGAAACAAGGTTTGCCGTTGCTCTATAGAAACCTTAGATCAGCTGGTCAATACTATCTATGCTATCCTTCGTGGTAGAAAAATGCTCCGGACGGGATTCGGACCCGTGTCATTGGCTCGAAAGGCCGATATGATTGGCCGGGCTACACTACCGGAGCTTATCTTATGCCGCCTCATCCATCTTATTAAAATCTTTCCCGAAGATGTCTATGGCGGACCTGACATTCTTTAAAAGTTGAAAAGCCATCTCTTGAGACGGCCATGAACCCAAGCCACAGTCTGGACCGGCGTATCTGATTAAATCTCCAAACTCCCTGTGGGCATAATTCAATCGGTCTCTTATATTTTTTACGCTCTCGCTCTCAAATACCTTCCAGGGTGAATCGGTATCTCTCCACACATTTATGTTATATTTTTCATTTATCTCCGCGGAGAGGGAAGAGATATCAGTCCTCGCGATGCCCACCCGTAGAAATTTATCATACCTTTCCAGATAATCTTTATCTATCGTTCTTATTCTCTTCATATCGCTCGCCGTCTCCACCCCAATTACATCTATTCCTCCCACCTCACAGATGGTCTTATAATAGATCGAAGAATGCAGATGTATCTCGGTATCCACGTTGATCCCTTCTGTAGCCAGAGATAGAGCTTCGGCCATCTCCTCGCTTGAAAAATTTATCTCGGGATTCAACCCCATGCTCGGCTCATCTATACTTATCGTGTGTGTGAATATATGCTTTTTATTTAGAATAGAATTTTTTGCAAACCTATCTATGCTCTTGGATAAATTTTTGAGGATATCGAAGTAGTTTCTGCCACCAAATTCACTCAAATATAATTCTATGGGGCCAGTTATGCACACCCTCAACTTTATACGCTCACCGGTCTCCTCAAATATATCCCTTCCTACCTCTTCTATGAGTTCTATCTCTTTTATATTGGCGTTCTCTTCCCTAATGAGATATGGTTCCTCCCCGTCTTTTTTGATTGGGTTCAAGAACTGTGAATTCATATTTCTAAACTGGGGATAAGTTGGAACGTCCACCCCTGCCCTTATCTTATCTAAAAAAGCTTTTTTTATAATTTCATAGATCTCTTCTTCATTCTCGTTACAATCAATAGAATCTTCAATCCATCTCCTTTTAAATCCCTTTGGGGTAGGATAACTCCCAACGTCATCGAATAAGACCAAGTTATCTCTCTTATCTTTAGAGGACATTTAAATATATTTCTCTCGCATCTCCAAAATCCTTATATAGAGGTATGTATAAAAATATATGTAAAAAGATTGATCGGATCAACATCTATTGAACGATCGAGAGCCGTTCTATCGGTTAGAAGGTCATGCAGTTCTAAAGGTTTGGTGATTATATGAATAGCGTAATTTTTGGACAGGGATACGTTGCGTCTATCTTGAATGTTGGATTGCAGCGTATTAAAGACGGGGAGATAGGTCTCGAAGGGATACCTCTTGGAAACTCAATTTCTAAGACGGTAGAGGCTATAAATATCGTGGGAGCATTCGATTTAGACAAGAAAAAGATCGGGAAAAATCTCGGAGAGGTAACGAAAGACTATTGGGATGGAAATATAAAATTTGATGACGATTATATCATCGAAGAAGGATACAGAGATAATAGAAAAGGAGGAAATGTAGATCTCGAAGAGGAATTGGAGAGATTGACGGATATATATGAGAGAAAAGATGCAGAGATATTCGTCAATACGATTACGACGGAAAGT
>RXIL01000096.1 GCA_004212085.1 Candidatus Methanolliviera hydrocarbonicum | reverse complement strand
CGAATATAACGACTACACCACCATATGGCATAGAGTTCATGACATGGTTCCAAAGATCGAGCTTCCTACGGATAGGGAACTCGAAGTGGCTACAGACGGCTTGGGATTGAAGACGAACAATGCTGGCGAATATAGGATATTCAAATATGGAGAAGATGGGGGAAAAGAAAAAACAAAGAAGAAGCATCTCGTCGTTGTAATCACAGCGGATATCAAGCATAAAAAACTGTTAAAGGTTGAAGCGCACGAGAGAAGGTGAAGGCGAATCGGAACCCCAGATAGCAGAAGAACATCTAAAGGGATTAAAGGGAGATGGCATCGACGTTAAAAAGTTCTATGGGGATGGGGCTTTCGATACAAATCCATTCTTTGATTTTCTTGAGAAGTCAAAGATAGAGAGCGCAATAAAGATAAGAAAAAACGCATCCACGGACCATTGTAGAGGAAGCAAGCGTAGAAGAAAGGAGATAAGGGAACGTCGCAGGTTAGGATACAAGCAATGGAAGGAATATAAGAAATATGGAATGAGATGGGTTGCTACAGAGGGAATATTCTCCGCCGTAAAGCGCAAGTTCGGGGAAAGCATGGTAAGCAGGAGCAAAATTGGGCTGATAGCGGAAGCTATCCAGAGGTTCTGGAGCTATGATGTGTTGAGGGAATATAGTATAAATGGCGTCCGTGAGTTCGGCTTTGAAGGTAAAACTGACTAAACCAGCTCACTACGTTATCGGAGAGAGATTCAGGGATGTTGAAGCAGAGGATATAATCAAAACAGAGAATATCATCATTCGATCGTGTATTCTCTCCGCCATCCTGATCATTTTGAGCATCTATTTTACGGGTTTACCGTTAATTTAGATCTTTGTACCACAAATTATATATCTTTTATAGCTCACAATGTACTCAGTGGAGGTTTTGTGGGCATTTCTCCCCGGCAAGAGCGGGGTCTCCCGGTCTATTCATTTATGAAAAAAATCTCAGATGAAAAAATATCTCAACCTTTGATCAAACCCGATAGGATAGAGAGCAGATCATATCAATTATCCCTCGCAGAAAAGGCGCTTACTAATAATAGCCTGATCGTTCTTCCCACCGGTTTAGGAAAGACGATCATTTCTCTGATCGTGGTCGCATCCAGATTATCAGAATTTAAGGAGGGGAAAGCCCTAATTTTGTCTCCGACTAAGCCACTCGTCGAACAACACACCCGCTTCTTCAGAGATTCTCTCAACATAAGAGAGGAGGAGATCTTGACCTTTACGGGGGAGCTCTCACCGGATAAGAGAGAGGAGATGTGGAAGAGAGGAAAGGTTATCGTATCTACCCCACAGGTGATAGAGAACGACCTGATAACAAGAAGAATAGATCTTGAAGACGTCGTACAGATAACTTTTGATGAGGCACACCGCTCCGTTGGAAACTATTCTTACGTCTATATCGCCAAGAGATATCTTGAGGAAGGAAAGAATGTCAATATCATGGGAATCACCGCCTCTCCCGGAAGCGACGAGGAGAAGATAAGAGAGGTATGTGAAAACCTCCACATAGAGAAGATAGAGATAAAAGATGAGAGTGATCCTAGCGTCTTCCCTTACGTCTATGATAGATCCCTTCGATGGGTGAGGGTGGAGATGTCAGAGGGGCTAAAAGAGATAAGAGATCTTTTGACCGGGATTTTAGATGATCGGATGAAAAAACTGAGAGATCTCGGCATGATTGGTTCTTATGCAAAAGATCTATCAAAGAAAGAGCTTCTTGGGTTACAAAATGCTGTAAGGAAGAAGCTGATAAGAGAGCCGTCGAGCGACCTTTTTAGCGCTGTTTCTATCCTGGCAGAGATATTAAAACTAAAACACGCCGTAGATCTGGCAGAAACACAAGGGTTTGGCACCCTGACAAAGTATCTGGAACGTTTGAAGAACGAAGGGGTATCAAAGGGTGGAAGTAAAGCCGCGAAGAGAACCATAGGGGATAAGAGATTCACTAAAGCTCTTTATCTATCTGAAAATATGGACGAGAAGAATCCAAAGATGGAGGAAGTAAAGAGGATAATCTCAAATAAACTGATGAAAAACAAAGATTCGAGGATAATCGTATTTACCAATTACAGAGATACTGCTAAGTTGGTCGTTAAAGATATAGAGGAATTGGAGGGAGCAAGGCCCATTAGATTCGTCGGACAAGCGAATAGAGAAGGAGATAATGGGTTAAGACAGAGCCAACAGGTAGAGATAATTGAGAAGTTCAAATCTGGAGAATACAATGTTCTTGTGGCTACCTCTGTTGGGGAGGAGGGGTTGGACATACCATCGACAGATCTTGTCATCTTTTATGAGCCGGTTCCGTCGGAGATAAGAAGCATTCAGAGGAAGGGTAGAACGGCGAGGAGAAGAAGTGGAGAGGTGGTCATCTTGATGACGAGGGGGACCAGAGATGAGGCATATTACTGGATAAGCAACAGGAAGGAGAAGGAGATGAAGAGAGTTGGTCGAGAGAATCACCTCGTTCAACGTCAAGAAGATCAAAAAAAGGTGGCAGACTTCGATGAGGAGGCGGTTGAAGTCATCGTGGATCATAGGGAGCTTAGATCTGCCGTGACCAAGAACCTCGAGGAGAAAGGATTGAGGATAAAAGTTAAGACGCTGAACGTTGGGGACTATGTCGTAAGCGATAGGGTGTGTATCGAGAGAAAGACGGACATCGACCTTCTCGATTCGCTCTTCACAAAGGAGAGAGATATATTTAAGCAGATGTCAAACCTTAGAAGGGCTTATGAGAGACCAATTCTGCTGATAGAGGGGGAGGATCTATATACAAGGAGAAACGTCCATCCAAACGCCATAAGAGGGGCATTAAGCTCTATAATCGTGGATTTTGGTGTGTCTATCTTGATGAGCAGAGATTCAGAAGATACTGCAGGCTTAATATATTCTATGGCAAGGAGAGAACAGAAGAGGAATAGACGGCTACCATCTCTTCACGACGACAAGACTTCTAAGACAGTGAGAGAAAAACAGGAATATCTCGTCTCTTCTCTCCCAAATGTCGGTCTCCAAACTGCTAAATCTCTTTTATTCCACTTTGGATCTGTTAGATCGGTCTTTAATGC
Source organism: Candidatus Methanolliviera hydrocarbonicum (assembly GCA_004212085.1). Taxonomy (GTDB): domain Archaea; phylum Halobacteriota; class Methanoliparia; order Methanoliparales; family Methanoliparaceae; genus Methanolliviera; species Methanolliviera hydrocarbonicum. Next base: position 5,628 of record RXIL01000096.1, on the reverse strand, counting down.
GAGAAAAGAAGAGTTGATGGAGGTGGAGAACGTCGGAGAGAAGACCGCAGTGCAGATAAGGAAGGTGATAGATGAGAAGTATTGATTTTAGCTTTTATCATAGCTTAGCGTAACGGGATGAAGGTGCCACAAAAGTTCAAAGACGGCAGAATTATATCTCGATGTGAGCAATAAAGATATAGGTAAGATCAAGAGTTTGTTGGATAGTTTGCAGATAAAAAGATGATGATTAAAGAATGGAGAGGTTCAACCAGAGGGATGTATAATGCGAAGTTAGTTTGGATATAAGACGTTATACGCAATCATGAAGGTTGGGATGCCATTTGTGATATTCGATGAGTATTTATTGAGAGTTAGCAAAAGACATCGTTGGTTTACAGACGATAGTAGTAAATGGAATGCTGGAAATAAAAAGGAGATTGAGGATTCTATTTTTAATTGGCTAATTCGATGCGATGATGAAACGAAGAGCAAGAGGCTAAAGGCAATTCATGCGATAATCAATGATTGTGGAAATCTATATTGTAAAAAAGAAGGATCCAACTGTAAAAAATGCCCCTTATCTAAAGTTCTAAATAACAATGAGCATTTCAATATCACGCAGACAAAATTGTTCAACTAGGAGGATATGAAACTTCACCGAAAATAGAAAGGTATGCATATGATTACTCATACACAAGTAGTAAAGAAGCCATTTACACGAAGGGTACTATGTAGATAGTGAGGCTTTCCTCCATGACACTTCGTAGCTTCGCTCCTCGTCCCTATCGGAGGCGTATAACAGAGCATATCTGGTTTTGGCTATGCCCTTATCCAAGTTCCTCCCTTCGGTCGCAACTTCGCATACCCGCAGAACGTTATACGAAATCTTATAACAAATATAAAATCATTTGCAATTTATTTAACTTTAAAAGGTGATAAAAAATGAAATTAACCGTTCTTGTGGACAATAACACTCTGATAGATCGGTATTTCTACGGCGAACCGGGAGTATCTTATTTTATTGAAGATGAAGGCAAAAGAATTTTATTCGACGTAGGGTATTCAGATGTGTTTATAAAAAATGCACAAAAGATGAATGTTAATTTGCTAAATATAGATTTTTTGGCTCTTTCGCATGGGCACCTCGATCATACTTGGGGTTTAGATCCTCTAATCAGACTATATACAGAAGCAATAATAGAAAATATAAATCACAAGAATCCCATGCTTGTAGCTCATCCTTTAACATTTTTAACCAAGAAGATTAACGGTTATGAAATAGGTTCTATAATTTCAGAAGATAAGTTGTCTAAACATTTCAAGCTTAAATTGAGTAAAGACCCTGTTTGGCTAACAGAGAAAATTGTTTTTCTCGGGGAGATAGAAAGAAAAAATGATTTTGAAGCTAAAAGACCAATTGGTAAAATTGTAAAAGACGACTTTGGATATGATGATTATTTAATGGATGATTCTGCTTTAGTTTATAAGTCATCAAGAGGTTTGATAGTTATTACGAGTTGTTCTCATGCAGGAATTTGTAATATCGTAGAATATGCAAAAAAGATTTGTAAGGATGATAAAATAATAGATATAATTGGAGGATTTCATTTACTTAATCCTTCAAAGGAACAATTACAAGGTACTTTAGAATATATGAAAAAGTTGGAACCCGATGAAGTGCATGCTTGTCATTGTACAGATTTGAATTCAAAGATAGCATTATCTAAAGTTATAAACCTTAGAGAAGTGGGTGTTGGATTAAAACTTGAGTATAAATAATTACAAAATAAATTAAAAGCAGGTCAAGCATAGATAAGGAGCAAGCCAAAGGAGAGCCTGTCATGGGAGGGGTTTAGAGGAAGAGCAGTTGAGAAGTTAATAGATGAGGAGTATTGATCTCATCTTTCTGATGCTTGGGCACTTGACCATTTATCCTGAACGAGCAGTTAAAGGGATCCACGAAAAATAAAACCCAAGAGGAAAAGAAGGATGTAGAGCTTTCCTTTTTGATTTCTCTCCTCTTTCTCTCGCTGTATCTTGACCCAAGGGATATATAACCTGGCCATCAGCGTTTCAGAATTCAAATGATACCAGTCTCCAAGTACCAATTAAAGGATTCTGTGCCATTTTTCTATTTCTATTCCGATATAGTTTGATATGCAACTCAGTCTTTATTGCCTTTTAGCCAGGAAGGATCCTGGAAAGCAGGATTGGGATATGTATAGAAACCTTTGCCCGTCTTGATCCCTAATTCACCCTTTTCAATTTTCTCGAGAAGGACTTTAGGAGGCGCATCTGACTCATCGCCCGACTCACGATAGTATACCATTTCGATATCTCGAACGACATCGAGTCCGACCATATCCATCAGAGCAAAAGGTCCTATTGGCATCCCTATAATAATCATACAAGCCCGATCGACATCTTCGTGTGATGCAACGCCGGCATCGACTATGTGCAATACCTCTTTCTTGATCGCACGCCACACGCGATTATAAATAAAGCCAGTACTTTCTTTATGAACCAGAAGTGGCGTTAATCCAGCCGTATATACAAACTGACGCACGTGTTCGACGGTCTCATCAGATGTTTTTGTACCACGCATCAGCTCCACCATCGGGCGTTGCCATACTGGGGCATAGAAATGCATGTTAATCACTCTGTCTGGACGCTGGGTGGCATCTTCGATAGCTGAGAGGCACAATGGAGTCCGATTTGTGCTCCCATAAACCCTGCTCCTACAATACAGACAGTTTCAATAGGTTTCGCGTTCATTTTGGTGTATTCCTCCTCCTTTTGATTGACATGCCATGGTGGATAACGTTTTGTGGATATATAAAGTTAGCCATATACCCGCTATTATACGCTGTGCCGCCCATTTTAAAGCTATAATAAACGCCGCAACCCATTTTGATTTGCCGATAATCATAGCTACCAAGACTTTTGCATACTAAGGAACTCTTGGATCTTTATAGGCTAGATAAAAGGGCGTATGTTTCAGTTTTTAAGTGCTTTGCCTTTTCTTTCAAAGAGGTTATACTTATTATTTAAAAAGCACTTTTAGATCGGTCACGGGAGCGTTCGTTTTTTTCGCGTTTACCTTTATGTGTTTATATCCTAAAATTCCCCCTTTTGTTTCTTCCGATAGAAGGATACTTGACCAGGGACTTCTTGGCATATATCCAATACCACCACCTTCTTCTTCCGATCTTTTGACCTTGACCACCACCTCGCCATCATCGTTGTGAAGTAAAATATTTTCACCCTCGCTAACACCGTATCTTTTCATCTCTTCTTCATCTAACTCAATCACCGCAGCTCTCTCGATGTATGACTCACTAAAGATATCCTCTTCTCGAAATATGTCTCTATCTTCATATGTGACGATCGTCAAATCAAATGTCATAAGGCATCTCCAATTCTCTTTAAAATCTCCTGATCAGGCAAAAAATTGCTGTCAACTATTTTTTCCAGATCTTCTTCCTTGAGATCCATCCTGTACGCTTTTCCAGCAGATTCAATGCCACAAACAGCAGTCGGTATATTAACCTTTGATATGTGGGAGGTCAAGTTACTATGTGGTCCTACATATATGCAATTTATCTCTCTTAATCTCTTGGCGAGTTTCAAGGGAATATTCGATGCAACGTCCGAGCCAATTATCAAAGCAGTATCTATATCTCCTTTTAGAGCTTCCACGAAATTGTTCTCAATACCATAACTCTTGTCTTTATAATTTATCTTATTTACGTGCCCAGTCTCATCGAAGAGGAGTTTATTTAGTCCAATGCCTTCTATAATAGGCTGCAATCTAAACCCTGTATCTTTTACCAAATCTATAAAATCATCTATATGATTTATAGAATAATTAAGTCCAAGTCCTGTGAAGAGAACTCCAAATTCTGCCTTTTTTATCAGATTGCCAATCTTCATAATCGACTTCTTATCTCCGAATTTTGGTATCTTTCCGGATAAAACATCTTTAAATGCTTTCATCAGCTCAAAATCTCTTCCAGGAGGTACTTTTATAAATTTATCGCATATTTCTGCAGTTAGAGATCTTCTCACGTCTATGCTTATCGCGTCTCTATCTTGCTCCCATCCCCTCTGCCTATTTTTCCCTCTTGGATAGTACGAGTATCTGCTCATCATCCTTGGGTGAGAGCTCATCGGATCACAGCCCCAATAGATCGAGACGTCACAATCATCTCTCGTCTCGTCGAGGGTACATGTATTGACCTCTTTTCTAAAGATCTTCTCGACGAGGTATCCTGAATACCCAAAAGACGACATGTTATCTATGATTGCTCCGGCCTTCTTTGCAAGTTCTATTGCCTCTTTCTCTGTTTCCAGCGTAGAATTCTCCGGGCCAAATATGATCGGATTTTTCGCTTCTTCCAATAATTTCGCTGCACTCTTTATCGTATCGTCTATATTCTCTTCTTTCCTTTCCACTCGTGGAGTTAATCTATTCTCATTGATGGAATCTATCCTTCTAAATCCCCTTAAGCATGCGTTTCCAACCTTGATCTCTTCCCCGATCTCACACTCGATATCATCGCACAGACAGGAACAACCTAAACAGATCATATTCAATCAACCACCCGGAAATTCTATCGCCTTCGCTGGGCAAGGCGTTATGCACGCGTTACAGAGTATCCTATGCTCACCAAACCTTCTACAACTCTCGACGTTCGCGGCCTTCACCTTCCCGTTCTCAACTTTAAGTATCACTTTATCCGATGTTGGGCCATTTCCAATGGCGCATCCCTTGGGATCCTCGGCAACGTTGACAGGGCATGCAACGACACAATTTCCGCATCCAAAGCATAGATCTTCATGTATGACCAATCCCGTTTCCGTCATCTCCGCCTCCATCAGCGGTCTCAACATCTCCTCGAGAGCTCTTCTATCCTCCTCGTAATCCTCCTCTTCATAAAGAGGGGTGCATTTATCCAGCGTTATCTCCTTCTTCAATAATTTAAATGCAAACGACATGCAAGAAGTCTCGCCACATATCTTACAGTTCGTCTGTGGAAGAAGCCTATATATCCCCATCGGGCTCAGGTCACTATCTTTAGCCACGTTTGTGCAGAGATCAACCGGCATGAATAAATCTTTTGGTGACGACAAGTAGTTTCGAGTTAAATTGATTTGGCCGGGACGAACAATGTCTAAAGCTGATCTAATAGGATAAATTTTATTAATGAAGTATATCTTATTATTCAAGTAAGTGAAATTTATAGAGAGGAAACGAGATGAATAATCTTATTAATATAAATGAGGTTTTAGAAGCTGCCATATTAGTAGAGGAAAACGGAGAGACGTTTTATAGATCTTTCGGGAACTCTGCCGATGAAGGAGAGGTGAAGAAGGTATTTTTCTTCTTGGCAGACGAGGGGGAGCATATCAAATATATAAGTGGGAGTGTTTAATGATGGAGGAGAGGTTAAAGGCTCTTGAAACGGCAATGAAACTTGAAGAAGATGGAAAGAAGTTTTACATGGATGTCAGTGAAAAGGCCACCAACGTCTTTACAAAGGACATGTTCAGATCTTTGGCAAAGGATGAGGATGTGCATCTGGCAACAGTGAAGGCTATATATAAAAAGCTAAAAGAAGAAGATAAATGGCCAAAATTGGTAAC